>JBFFYZ010000017.1:0-12610 GCA_041568895.1 Nitrospiraceae bacterium | reverse complement strand
TATTTCAACGTGTACGGACCCCGGCAGGATCCCAATTCTCCCTATGCCGCAGTCATCCCGCGCTTCATCACCAGTTGTCTGAAAGGCGTCCCGCCCACGATTTTCGGAGACGGCCTGCAATCCCGCGACTTTACCTTTGTGGGCGATTGCGTGGCGGCCAACCTGCTGGCCTGTAAAGCCACGTACCCGGGAGGGGAGGCCTGCAACATCGGTTCCGGTGCCCGCATCACGATTGCAGACCTGTATGCCGCCATCCGGCGTGCCACGGGCGTGGGGCAGCATGCTGAATTCGTTGCGCCTCGCGTGGGGGATGTCAAGCACTCCCTGGCCGATATTGCCGCCGCCGGCAAATTACTCGGATATGTGCCTCGGCATGCGTTGGAAGATGGCCTGACCCAAACGGTGGCTTGGTTCAAGAAGCTCAATGAGACCACTCAGCATACTTGAGGCCGATTCCCGAGAGCCTTTGGACGCTCTTTCCTTGGGGTCTCCGGAAACGATTGCAAAACGGCCGATCAAAGTGTGCTTCATCTCTCCGCTCGGATTTGGCCTGTATCGGCCTGAAAGGATGATTCCCTTTGGCGGTGCGGAAGTACAGTTTTTCCTGGTTTCTCGTCAGCTGTCAAAAGATCCGGGGTTCCAAGTTTCAGTAGTGACTACGGTCACGGGATCCCCTGGCGTGGAACGACAAGGATCTGTGACCCTGATTAGTAGACAAGGTCGTGGCCGGCTGTCTTGTCCACAAGGGGGAAGTTGGTACCGGATAGGAGGTCGGCTAGTGGGATATGGGGTGGCCCTTTTTGAGATGTTGGCGCTGTTTCGAGAAATCGACGCGGATGTTTACCTCCACGCAGGGGCTGGTGAGGAGGTGGGTGCGTATGCCCTCTTGTGCCGGTGTCTGCGGCGTCGGTTCGTTTTTGTCGTAGCATCCTCGGCCGACCTCTCCGACTCAACTGGTTTGCTCCGAGGGCCCCTTAGACGATTGTTTCCCCTGGGACTCCGCCTGGCTCACGCTGTGGTCTGCCGCACAGAGGAACAAATGTCTTTGCTACGCGACCGTTGGGGACGGGAGGGTGTGTTGATTCGGACTGGCCATCCGCTCGAACCATTGCAGACAACGGAGAGTGGAAATCCGCGTGCAACTGGTTTATCGGAAATAATTCTGTGGGTAGGCCGGATGCATCCGCTAAAACAACCCCAAATGTTTCTCGACCTGGCCGCCCGACTACCTGGGGAGCGGTGCGTGATGGTGGTTATGCGGGACGATGCACACCAGCCCCTACGTGAAGAAATTCTCTCCCGCGCTTCAAGTCTTCAAAACCTCACCGTGTGTGAAAATGTACCTTTGGCGGAGATTGATGGGTTTTTCACTAAAGCCAAGATACTGGTCAACACCTCTACCTACGAAGGATTTCCGAATACTTTTGTGCAAGCCGCCCGTTCCGGAGTACCGATTCTCTCCTGGATCGTGGATCCCGACGGGATTCTGGGTCGCCACCGAATCGGGGTCTGCGCCGGAGGTTCTTTTGATCGCCTGATTGTAGAAGCCGAAGCGCTGTGCGATATGGAAGCTTTGCGCAAAGACCTGGGAAGCCGGGGTCGGCAATACGCCAGAACCCACCATGATTTAGATCGGTGCGTAGAAGAATGGAAAACCTTAGTGCGGACATTACTTCCAGACATTTTCTCCTCAAAAGTGAAAGGCGGCTCCTCAGACGGACCGATAGGGTAGGTCCAGGATGCGAAGGCTACACCTGTGCTTCGTCGGGCCCGCCAACTCAGTGAGTCTTCGACGGTGGGTAGAATGGTTTGCCGCCCGTGGTCATGAGACCACAATTCTGACGGTTGAACCGGCTTCTCAGTTAGAGTTGGGTAAGCTCAGGCAGATAGTCCTGGGCGTTCATCGTGGTCCCGCCAAATTTGGACGCCTGGTCTCGGCAGGGCGACTAGCTCTCGCGCTTCGGCGGCTGAAGCCCGATATCGTGCATGCGCATTACGTGCGCGGCCTGGCCTGGGGACTGCTTCTGGCCCGGTGGCGTCCCTATGTGGTGACCCCTTGGGGCAGCGACGTGCTTGAGGAACAGGGTGCCTTCCGGGAGTGGTACAGCCGGCGTTTGATCCGGGCATTGTTTGTTGGGGCTGATCTGGTGACCGTCCATTCTACCTATCTTGAGACGAGGGTTCGCTCCTTGGTACCTCAATCCACACGCGTGACCCGGATCGGATGGGGCGTGGACCTGACGCGGTTCCGGCCCGACTTGAAGGTCCAGTTGCTCCGGCGACAATGGGGGATAGATGAGGACCAACTCGTAATCTTTAGCCCTAGGTTAGCACAGCGATTTTACAACCACGACCTGGTGATCTGCGCCTTGCCCGCGGTCTTGGAGAAAGTCCCCAAGACAATTGTCGTCGTGACGGAGCAATTTGCAGATCAGGCCTATCTTCGGGAACTCAAAAACCTGTCCGAGGAACTTGGTGTAGCCGAACACGTGCGCTTTGTAGGGGCAGTGCCGTATGACGAGATGCCATTGTGGTACAACCTGGCCGATGCGGTTGTGATGGTGCCGCGCTCCGATGGGATGCCTAATACCTTGCTTGAGGCAATGGCCTGCGGCGCCGTTCCGGTCGTCGGGCGGCTCCCCCAATATGCCGAATTGATCCGGCATGGAGAAAACGGATTGGTCGCTGGTGACGAACCGGGACAACTTGCGCAGGCGCTGGTCACGGCCCTATTGGAGCCCGGACTGAAGGAGTCCATGGCTCGGATCAATCGAAGCTTGGTATGGGACCTCGGGGACCAGGACAAGGAAATGGGTCGTATGGAACAGGAGTATCTCCGGCTGGCAGGGTTGGCCATGGGATGACATGAAGAAGCGGAAAAGGGTACCTGAGAAAGAATTTACCCGATTCAAACACTTCGAGTTCGACCCGGAGGTCCCAATAAAGCTGGCCACACGAAAAAATTACGAGTGTGCGAGGCGTCCATCTCTTGATCCTAACGGGATTACTTCGAGGCCAAGGAAATTCGATGGATTAACATATTGATGGCCCTTTGTGGCCTGCTGCATTACAGGATCCTAATTTGACATGGCACTGGTTCTAGTTAGCATCGCCTTTATGGTTCGATTGCTCGGCAATCTTTATCTCATCGGGGTGGACCAACCAGGTTTTGGGGCGTTTTCCGGAGGCGATGTTTTGGAGTACGACGCTCTCGGTTGGTCCCTGGCCAAGGGGGAGGGTTACAGGACCGAGGACGGTCCAAACACCTTCCGGCCGCCGGGGTATCCAGCTTTCCTAGCTCTGATTTATCTAGTCTTTGGGCATAGTTACATGGCGGTGAAAGTGACGCAATCAGTCCTCGGAGCACTGACCTGCTTTATGATCTTTAAACTTGGGGAGCACTTTTTTACAAAACGGGTAGGAGCGATTGCCGCGGGAATCGCGGCGGTCTATCCGCTGTTAATCGTCTACACCGGCGTGTTGCTCTCCGAGACGCTGTTCGTGTGCCTTTCAATGGTCTTCTTGTATCTACTTACAAGGTTTCCATCGAGGGATTCCTTCTGGCCGGCGCTTTTGGCTGGTGTCGTGCTGGGGGTTATGAACCTGACTCGCCCAGTGGCGCTACTGTTGCCCGCCTTCTTATTCATCTGGGGGTTGTACATTTTTCCTGACAAACGCAGGAGCGTGGTGCTCATCTCGACTCTGGTGGCCTCTATGCTGGTGGTGATCCTTCCATGGACGCTCCGGAATTATGTGGTCACTCGTTCCTTTCTTCTGGTTTCTGCCCACCACTGGGGCACTCTATATGGAGCGAACAACCCGAATATTCTTAAAAACCCTGAGGCGATTGGGGGCTGGATCCAGCCTCCGGAGGGGATGGATTACCGGACCGAGTACATATCGTTTATGAAAACGATGATGTTCGAGCAGCCGCTCGAACTGGTTCGGCTGGAATTGCACAAATTAAAGCGGTTCTGGAATGTCCTGCCCAAAACCTCCGATCGAGATCGTATCTTGAGTCTGCTTTCGTATGGCCTGCTGTTGCCGCTGTGTGCGATTGGGGTGGTCCTTTCGTGGAATTGTCCGCAGAAGCCGTGGATCCTCTTCATGTGGGTTTTGTATTTTAATTTCATTGCCATTTTGTTTCATGGGTCCACTCGGTATCGGTTGCCCATCGAACCGACGTTGATCCTGTTCGGAGCCTTTGCCCTGGACCGGTTGTACGCATCTTTCGTTGTCCGTCGTAACGATCGGAATTGCCAAGCTGGAACGTGACCGTATTATGACTGCACGGGAAGAAGACAACCCTCGAGACCTAGGTCATGTGTGGGATCGCAGGAATCATTGAACTGAACAACGGGTCGGTCAACCTTCAAACCTTGGAAGCCATGACCCGTGTCTTAGCACATCGCGGCCCAGATGGGGAGGGCTACGTCTTGGTCGCTCCCGGCGGGCATGGAAAGCCGCTGCCGGCTGTGGGACGCCTGTCCGATTCGCTCCCCGTTGTGCCGAAAGGATACCAGGTAGGATTCGGGCACCGCCGACTGTCCATCTTGGATCTTTCTCCGCTTGGCCACCAGCCCATGTCGAGCCCAGACGGCAGATGTTGGCTCGTCTACAACGGTGAGATCTATAATTACGTGGAGTTACGTGATGAACTGCGCAAGCGTGGGCATCGGTTCCGATCACAAACTGATACCGAGGTCCTTCTGGCGGCTTACCAAGAGTGGGGGACGTCCTGCCTGGGACGCCTGAATGGGATGTTCGCGTTTGCACTGTGGGACGGTGCCCGGCGCCGGTTGTTTTGCGCGCGAGACCGCTTCGGGATGAAGCCGTTCTACTACAGGGCCACGCCCGATCGCTTCCTGTTCGGGTCGGAGATCAAGGCCCTCCTGGCCGATCCCCGTCTGGGGCAATCGCCCAATCCACCCATGATCCATGATTTTTTGGTGCTGGGTCTGCAAGATCATTCCGAGGACACCTTCTTCACGGGCATTCGGCAATTACGCCCCGCCCATTATCTCCTGCTTGAGGATGGCCACATTGAGATCCGACCTTGGTGGGACCTCACGGGCCGGGATATGGCCGAGCCGGCCCATGAGGAGGGGATGGTGGATATCTTTCTCGGGCTCTTTGGGAAGGCCATCGCTGTGCACCTACGAAGCGACGTACCGGTAGGAAGCTGCCTGAGCGGGGGCCTGGACTCCTCGTCGGTCGTATGCGCCATGAGTCGGCTGATGAAGGGCGAGGAGATCCAAACTTTTACTGCTGGTTTTGACGATCCGCGTTACGATGAACGGCGGTATGCCAGAGCAGTCGAGGCGTTTGTCCATGCGAAGGGCACAGAGGTTCTGCCGGACGGACGTCGCCTCTTTGAGGATTTACCTCGCGTCCTGTGGTATCAAGATGAACCCTTCGCAGGCACGAGCTACCTGGCACAATGGTCGGTGATGAAGGCGGCCGCTGAGCGGGGAGTCAAGGTGCTTCTGGATGGTCAGGGTGGAGATGAATTGCTGTGTGGATACCCGGGCTATTGGGGTTCCTACCTCGGAGACCTGATTTGTCGGGGGGCGCTCGGACGGGCCTTCACGGAGGCTAGAAGCTATCTCAGCACCCCGAGCCCGTGTCCTCACCTGGTGTTATCGAATTTAGCCCGGGCCCTCCTTCCTACGGCTTTGGTCAAGCGGGCCCGGTGGAGGATGAAGCGGCACGGGACGTGGATTGATCCGAGCTTTGCCCGTCTCTATGCTGACCGCACCGCCCTCACATTGTATGAGCGCCGGTTTCGGACCAACCTAGACAATCACGTAGCAGCGTACCTGCAAACTCATAGCTTGCCCGCTCTCCTCCATCATGAGGATCGCAATGCGATGGCCTTTTCGGTCGAGGCGCGACTGCCATTCCTCGACACACCGTTGGTGGAATTTCTGTTCCAGGTGCCTCCCGGACTGAAACTTCGGAACGGGTTGGGGAAGTATCTCCTGCGGGAGGCCATGGCTGGGGTATTACCCGAGGAGATCCGGAATCGCCGCGACAAACTGGGGTTTGCCACACCGCAGGAACACTGGCTTCGCCGGACGCTGCGGGAGGAAATTGAGGGGCTGTTCCAATCCAAGCCTTTCGAGGAGCGTGGGTATTGGGATCCCGTGAAAGTTCGTGCCCTCTATCGTCGATATTGCGAGAGCGACCCAGACCTGGAAGATTTTGGATCTACTGTCTGGCGGTGGATCTGTTTGGAAATGTGGCACCGTCGGTTTTTTCAGTAGCGATGCGCTTCTGGTGCCAAAGCTTGGGTGTGGCTACCTCGAATAGTGGGACATTGAGCGAACTTGCGCTCGAAAGTCGGGCCCCTCGCATCAAGCTCATGCTGCTTTCCATTGGCCTGGGAGTGGGAGGCACCGAGGGCCAGGTATTGGAAATCGCCTCGCGGCTGGATCGGCGACGATTTGATGTCATGGTCTGTGCCCTTAAGGGTGAAGATGTGATTGCGCAGGAACTGCGCACACGAGGTATTCCTGTCCTCACGCTGAACGGAAAAGGGCAATGGGATCTCCGCGTGATCATTCGGCTGTGGCAGGCGGTAAGCCGGGAGCGACCGATGATCATCCATGCCTTTTTACCTTGGGCCAACCTTGCCTCTCGTGTAGTTGGGCGAATGCTGAAAGTCCCCATTCTGATTTCGTCCTATCGTGCGCTGGAGTTCTCGCGGTTTTGGCCGTACCGATTCGTAGATCGGTTGACCTCCAGATGGGCTAGTGCCATTACCTGCAGCTCGGATGCCATCCTGCGTTTAGTTGGATCAGAAGTCGGTGGAGAAAAACAAAAATATTGGACCATACACAATGGGGTCGACATCGATCGTTTTAGCGGTCTCAAGTCCTATTCAAAAGGAGAATTGGGATTAAGTGAGACACTTCCCATCATTGGCGCAGTCTCTCGGATGGATGAGCCGACCAAGGGGCTTGGGACCCTAATTCATGCAATGGCCCGGATAAATAAGCAGTCATCCCATGGCATGTGCCAACTGCTCCTCGTGGGTGATGGGCCAGCTTATAAGCAGCTTTCCGAACTTGTCGCAAAGTTGGGCCTTTCCGAGTGTGTCGTCTTTTTGGGAATGCGCCGTGACATTGAAAGAATATTACCTCTTCTTGACATATTCGTGATGCCTTCATTGAGCGAGGGTTTTGGGGTGGCAATTGTTGAGGCCATGGCGGCCGGACGTCCGGTGGTCGCGACCGCCGTCGGGGGTATTCCCGAAGTCGTCATCCATGGGGAAACTGGCCTGTTGGTTCAACCGAATGATCACCAAGCTCTGGCTGAGGCTATAGAAGACCTCTTACGCAGGCCGGATTACGCTCGAGCGCTTGGTATCAAGGGACAGCATCGGGCACGAGAAAAATTTTCTGTTGAGCGTGCGGTAAAGCGCCATGAGGAGTTGTACGACGCCTTCCTGAAGAACTTCCAGGGTGCCTTTAAGGGCACATATGGGGACACAGCGGGGTTGGAGAGGGAAGTGAGAATTTAATGTGCGGCATTTTCGGCATAGCTGAATTTGAGTCAAAGGGCAGGCCAGCAATACAGGGACCAGAACTGGCCTCTCTCTTGGCTTCCATGGGACAAGCACTAAGCCATCGAGGTCCGGACGACCAGGGGACGACGATGTGGTGCACGGCGCGCCGGTCCGTCGGGATCGGGATGCGCCGGCTCAGTATCATTGACCTGGAGAACGGACGCCAGCCGATGACCAATGAAGACGGAACGGTGACCGGCGTCTGTAACGGAGAGCTCTACAATTATCGGGAACTGCGTCGGGATTTGACCGCCAAGGGGCATCGGTTCCGGACGCAGTCCGATAGCGAAGTTCTGATCCACCTCTACGAAGACGAGGGCTGGGAAGGCGTGTCCCGTTTACGCGGCATGTTTGCCTTTGCGGTGTGGGATGCGCCAAAACACATGCTGGTCCTGGGCCGAGACCGGCTGGGCATTAAACCCCTCTTTTATAAAGCGGGCTCGCACGGGGTCCTCTTCGGGTCGGAAATCCGCGCAGTGCTGGCAGCGGACGAAGTACTGCCGGCCATGGACCGCCGGGCCCTCCTGGGCCTCTTGATGCTGCAGTATATCCCCGCTCCAGGTACGGCCTTCGTCGGGATTCAAAAGCTTTTGCCTGGATCGGTCCTGCTGGTCACCGACCGAGGGATCGACCTGCGCCGGTATTGGAGCCCTCCGGGTAGGAGCGACACCGACGGGGTCCAGAGGAGGACCGTCCAGGTCGACGAGGCGACCCAGGAGGTGCGGGCCAGGTTGCAGGATGCCGTGATCAGCCACTTGGTCAGCGATGTCCCGGTCGGCGCCTTTCTGAGTGGAGGCCTCGATTCCAGCGCGCTGGTGGCCTTGATGAAGCAGGCCGGCCTTGGGCAGTTTCACACGTTCTCGGTAGGGTTTGACGGTCCCGCGCAAGTTTCTGAACTGCCCTTTGCGCGTCTGGCGGCGGAGCGGTTCGGAACCCAGCACCACGAGTTGGTCGTTGCACCAGGCGATGTCATCACCGCCCTGCCGCGCCTGATTGACCATCTGGACGAGCCCTTGGCGGATCCGGCGGTAGTCCCGACCTATTTGCTTTCCAGCCTGGCGGCCGGTTCCGTCAAGGTGGTGTTGACCGGAGAAGGAGCCGATGAACTGTTCGGCGGCTACCGGCGATACGGGCTGGATCGGTTGGCCGCCTGGTCTCGTTGGGTGCCGTCGACGTGGCGGGCCTCCTTCGCCGCCCTGTTGCGAAACGGCTCAGCCAATCGACGTCTCGTCCAGGGAGCGCGGGCCCTCTCCCATGACTCCCCCGCCCGGCGACACCTGGACTGGGTGGGAATGTTCATGCAGGAAGAGCTCGCAGAGATCCTGACCAATCCGGCCGACCTCCCTCCGGTGGTGCACAAACTCGAGCAGGTCTTTCAAGACTATTTCAATACTTGTGACAACGGGGAGGCAGCCTTGGGCGGCATGTTGCGTGCGGATCAGGCTACGTGGCTGCCGGATGACCTCCTGACCAAGGTCGATCGCATGTCCATGGCCTCTTCCCTGGAAGCCCGAGTGCCCTACCTGGATCATCCCTTGGTGGAATTTGTGGCTGACCTGCCGGCAAGGATGAAAATCCGGGGTTCCGTTCGAAAGGCGATTCTCCGGGAAGCGGTCAGGGATTTGGTTCCGGCTGAGATCCTGAACCGGCCAAAGATGGGGTTCGAACTGCCTTTGGCCACTTGGATGCGTGGCCCCTTGCGGGATTTTGTGGGCGACCTTCTGGGAATGGAAGGGCCTCCAGGCCTGCTGAACCAATCAGTGGTCGCTCGGTATCGGGACGAGCATTTCAGTGGCCGGCAGGACCGGAGCCTCCAGCTCTGGAGCCTGCTCGTCATGACACTGTGGTATCAGGTAATGGTCCGGGAGCCCCCTCGAGTCGTGTGCCAAACCTAGACTCAGGGGCCAAGGGGAATGCTGGTGCCTGGACAGGTGGGGCGTCGATGGCAATGGGTGGCGGCGGGGGTGTTTCTCACCGTCCTCCTGGTGTATCTGGGAGCTCCGCTGGCACTGGAGGCCTTGGGGCGTGCCCTGATCCAACAGGATCCCCTGGAAAAGGCCGATGTGATTTTGGTGTTGGCAGGTGATGACAAGGTTGGAAGCCGGGTCTCCCATGCGGTCAAACTCTTTCAGGAGGGGTATGCACCTCTGCTCATGGTCAGTGGGAACCCCATCGCCTGGCAGACCCATGGCGCGGACATCATGAAGCGCCAAGCGTTGGCGCTGGGAGTTCCGGAAGGTCGTTTGATTGCGATGAAACATTTCCCGGACTCTACCAAAGAAGAGGCGGCGGGCATTGTGCCGGAGCTCCTCCGTCGCGAGCTAAGGCGGGTCATCCTTGTCACCTCGAGCTACCACACCCGGCGGGCGAAGAAGGTCTTTACCGGTACTCCGGGCGCGGAAAGTATCCGGTGGATCGCTGCGCCGGCCCAGGATGATGCCTTTTCTCCCGAGCGATGGTGGACGCGTCGTCGGGATGCACGAACATTTTTTTATGAAGGCACCAAAACCATCTGGTATTGGATCGCGGAATAACCCATGGTCCTCCTTGTCCTGACATTTGGCCTGGCCCTGTTGCTTTCCCTCTACGGGGTGCCGGTGGCGCGCAAGGCCGCGCTGAAGTTCGGGATGGTGGACAGCCCGGACGGACGGCTGAAGCAGCAACGGGAACCGGTGCCCTATCTCGGAGGGCTGGCCATCTACCTGGCGTTTCTGACCAGCCTGGCGTTCACGTTCGAGTTTCGGCAGGACGTGCTGGGTATCATCCTTGCCGGGACCCTGGTCATGGTCCTGGGGTTGATCGATGATTTCGGCGTACTGTCACCGGGTCAAAAACTGGCTGGGCAGTTGTTGGCCGTCTTCGTCCTGGTGAAAAGCGGGATCCAGATCGAAATCGCGGCCTTGCCGGAATGGGCGAATCTGCTGCTGACCGTGTTCTGGATCCTCGGCGTCACCAATGCCTTCAACCTCCTGGACATCATGGACGGCCTGTCGGCCGGAATAGGCTTGGTGACCGCTTCGCTCCTGTGCGTGGTGGCCATTGTGAACGGTGACAGCACCATAGCCTTTATGTTGATGGCCCTGGTCGGAAGCCTGTTGGGCTTCCTGCGATACAATTTTTATCCGGCCAAAATCTACATGGGCGATACCGGCTCCCTGTTCCTGGGGTTCATGCTGGGAGCGCTGGCCATGATCGGGCAATACACCAAGGTCCACCAGATTTCCTATCTGACCCCCGTGCTGATCCTCGGCGTCCCGATTTTCGAT
This sequence comes from Nitrospiraceae bacterium, assembly GCA_041568895.1. Classification (GTDB taxonomy): domain Bacteria; phylum Nitrospirota; class Nitrospiria; order Nitrospirales; family Nitrospiraceae; genus JBFFYZ01. The sequence continues at coordinate 1,774 of JBFFYZ010000017.1, read as the reverse complement.
ACCCTGTTTGTCATGTACATCCGGTTCCTGCGCGGCTTGCCGATTTTCCTGGGGAGCCCGGATCACATGGCGCTCCGGTTGCGACATTGGGGGCTGACTGTGCCCCAGGTGGTAATCATGAGCGGCGTGGCGTCGGCGATCCTCGGAAGCGTAGGGTTGGCTCTCATGTCGGTTGATGAGCAGACCGCACTCCTGCTCGTCGGGGGCACGCTCGTGGGGCTGGTGATCATGACCCTGATCTTGAAACGAGTGGATATGGTCGCTTCTCGTGGAGCTGCGGCGAAGGAGGCCTCGGCGTCCGGCGGGCGGGGCGGGGAGCAGCGGGTATGATTGTGATCGTCGGGGCAGGTCTGGCGGGGTTGAGCACCGCTTACCATTTAAAGGGGCGTCCCTACCGACTGTTTGAAAAAGAGCAGGAGGCCGGCGGGCTGTGCCGGTCCTATCAATTGGACGGGTTTACCTTCGACCTGACCGGCCATCTGTTGCACTTCCGCCAAGCCGACATCAAGGCCTTGGTGGAAGGTTTGCTCGCCGGCCGGCTGCAAAAGCACAGCCGCCGGTCCTTCATCTATTCGCACCGGACCTACACGGAATATCCTTACCAAGTGAACACCTTCGGTCTGCCTCCGGAGGTTGTCCGGGAATGTCTGCTGGGATTCATTGCCACGCTCACGAACCACCAAGGGCCGGCGACGCCCTCCGGCTCAACGGATAACCCGGGAACCCCGACCGATCGGTCCTTCAAGGCCTGGATTCTGGACAACTTGGGAGAGGGTTTTGCCAAACATTTCATGGTGCCGTTCAACGAAAAGCTCTGGCAGGTCTCCTTGGAGGAGCTCACCTCCGACTGGGTCTCCTGGCTCGTCCCCAAGCCTGATATTAAAGACGTGATCAATGGCGCCTTGGGTATCAAAGACAAGGCCTTCGGGTACAACCCCTCCTTTTTGTATCCGGCTCAAGGGGGAATCGCGGCCCTGCCGCAGGCGTTCCTTCCGGGTGTGCAGGAGATCGGGTATGGATGCGAGCTGGTGGAGGTGGACACCGGCCGTCGAACAGCGAGCTTGCAATGCGGTACACAGGGAACACGAACGGTCGAGTATGAGACGTTGGTGTCCACGATTCCGATTCCGGAGTTGGTTCGTCGTTGTCCCGATCTTCCACGGGACATTCAAGAGGCGGCGGCGGGCCTTCGATGCGTGTCGGTCTACAACGTCAATCTGGGCGTGGCGCGGGAGAAGGTCACCGACATGCATTGGATATACTTTCCTGAGCCCGCGTATCCGTTTTATCGTGCCGGCTTCCCCATGAATTTTTCTCCGGCGTTGGGGCAGCCGGGATGCAGCTCTCTGTACGTGGAGATCTCCCATCAACCGACCCAGACCCTGGCGCCAGCGGAGGTGGTCCGACAGGTCCGCGAGGGCTTGGAGCGAGCCGGGATCTTCCGCCAAGACGACAAAATTGTGGTGGCGGACGTGCGGGACATCCGCTACGCCTATGTCCTGTTCGACCCACACCGAGCCCGGGCCCTCCCGGCCATCCTGTCCGAGTTGGAACGGCGGGGCATCTATTCGATCGGCCGGTACGGGCGCTGGGAGCACACGTCGATGGAGGACGCCATCGCTCAGGGGAAGCGCCTGGCCGAACGGCTGAATGGTGCGTGAAGCGTCGTGGCGACCGTTGCGCGCCGCGTGCGAATGCAACGGGCTCGAGAGACGCCTGGATGCCATGGCGCGATGGACGCAAAGGATGCAATGACGCACGTGACGCCCATTAC
>JBFFYZ010000016.1:0-12818 GCA_041568895.1 Nitrospiraceae bacterium | reverse complement strand
GCCCGCCCCGCCCACACCGATGACTTTGATCCGGACCGGCATGACCGCATCCTCCTGGAATGAAAACATCGTGTCCTCCCTTCCTCGCTGGCGTGGCGCCGCACCCTTTAATAGTCTTGGCGCGGCGAGAAAACACCTTACTTTGATTCTCTACCCTTCAACCGAGGCTCCTGGCCAGAGGCGAGAGGCCCTTTCCACCTCCCTTTGCCTCACCATTCCTTCTCGCCTCTTGCCTCGCACCTCCAGCCTGGCAAAATCAAAAAAACTCGAGCATCCAGGCCCTCATTCGGTCGAAGACCCGACCGAACCGTTTGCTGTTCCGCAATCCCGCGGCCTCCAGTTCATCCGCGTGGTGCCGGGCATGCAAAATGAGCCCGACGCCGGTGGCGTACATGGGGTTGCTGACGATATCGCGGAGGCCGCCCACTCCCTTCGGCACTCCCCGTCGGACGGGGAGATCCAGGACGCGCTCCGCCGCCTCCACCATACCCTCCAGCATGGAGGTGCCACCGGTGATCACCACCCCCGCCGCCAGCATGCCTTCGTAGCCCGTCCGGGTAATCTCCCGCCGGACCAGGTCGAAGATTTCCTCCACCCGCGGCTCGATGATCTCCGCCAACAGCTTGCGGGGGACGGTGCGGGCTGGGCGGTCGCCCACGCTGGGCACCTCCACGGTTTCGTCGTCTTTCACCAGTTCGGCCAGCGCCACGCCGTACCGGATCTTCTGGCGTTCGGCTTCGGCTTGCGGCGTGCGCAACCCGATGGCCAGGTCCGTGCTGAGGTGTTGCCCGCCGATGGGCAGCACGGCGGTGTGGCGGATGCTGCCTTCCGAGAAAATCGCCAGGTCCGTGGTGCCGCCACCCAGGTCCACCATGGCCACCCCCAGATCGCGCTCCTCGGCGCTGAGCACGGCCTCGCTGGAGGCCAGCGGTTGCAGCACGATGTCCACCACGTCCAGGCCGGCGCGGTTCACGCTCTTGATCAGGTTCTGGGCCGAAGTGACCGCGCCGGTGATGATGTGGACGTCCACCTCCAAGCGGCCCCCGCACATGCCCAGCGGTTCCCGGATTCCATCCTGGTCGTCCACCATAAAATCGCGCGGAAGGACATGCAGAATCCGCCGATCATGGGGCAGGACGGACACGGATCGGGCCGAATCGATGGCGCGCTTGATGTCCTCCCTCGTGACCTCTTCGCGCTTAAGCGCCACCACGCCACGGGAGTTTTCCCCCGAGATGTGGCTCCCCGCGATGCCCGTATAGACGGAGTTGATTTGGACGGCGGCCATGAGCTCCGCTTCCTCCACCGCTTTTTTGATGGATTCCACCGTGCTCTCGATATTGACCACGACGCCTTTCCGGAGGCCGCGGGACGGGCTCGAGCCGACCCCGACGATATTGACGCTGCCGTCCTCGGTGGCCTCCGCCACGATGGCACAAATCTTGGTCGTGCCAATGTCCAGCCCCACCACGATTTGATCTCTTTTGGCCACCGTTGGTCACCCCCTTTCCCGGACAATCACCTTGCCCGGATACCGAAGATCAATGTCGTTGCGTCCCTCGGCCTGCCGCTCCCCCAGACTGGCGCGGAAGGCGGGCTCAAGCTTGCGGTAGCGATCCCATTTATCTTCGAACGGCGTCGATCCGAACTGAAAGCGCAGCCCCCGGACGTAGGCCACCGCGTTCTGCGGGTCACTGACGTCCACCTCCGCCCGGCCGCGAAAACTTTGTCCCAGCAGATCGGCCAGCCTGATTCCGGCCAAGGCGGCTTGCCGCGGCCTCTCATCCCCGAACATCAGCCGGCGGGGATCAATCCCGGTCAGGATCGGGAGGCCGGTCTCCTCGGGTTGGGAGAGCACCGACAGCACCTGCCCGTCCTCCGCCATGAGGAGCGTTTGGGTCGCCGACTTGAGTACCGCCGCCGGTCGGCGCTCGGTGAGGTGCACCGCAAGGGTATGGGGTGGCACCCGACTCACCGATACGTCCTTGACCCAGGGGTGCGCGGCGATCCGTTCCTCCAGTTGTCCCGTGCGAACCGACAGCAGCGAGTCTCCGGGTTTGAGCCCCAGCCGAGCCAACACCTCCGCCTGGGTGAGCTGGCTGTGGCCCGTCAGGGTCACCTCCCGGATCTCGAACCAACGGTGCAGCGCCGGGGCGCCTTCCGGAACCACCACGGCCGTCCCCCATCCGCCGGCCAACGCCAGGAGCACCAGCATGACCACCCCCAGCCAGGACCGGTGCCCGGACCGGGATCGCGACCTCCCGCCGGTGGCCGCCCGCCTTACCGGCTGTCCGGGAAGGTTGGGCCTCACACCCGGCTTTCGACGGCGCCATCGGCTCATGCCTGCCCCCCGTTGGCTGTCCTCTCTCGCCCGGATCCGGACGCGAGCCGGGCCATGGCCTCTCGGCGCCGGAGCGCCGATTGCAAAATTCGCTCGGCCAGGTCGTCGTAGCTCAGTCCGGCTTGGGCCGCGGCCATCGGGAGGAGGCTGGTTTCGGTCATGCCCGGCACCGTGTTGATCTCCAGCACATAGGGCCGTCCTCGCGGCGTCACTCGAAAATCCACACGGGCCGCGCCCCCGCATCCGATGACCTGATAGGTCAGGAGGGCCAGATCCCGCACCCGGCGGGTCAACGCCGGCCCCAAGGGAGCGGGACAGAGGTATTGCGTGCGGCCCTTTTCATACTTGGCCGAGTAATCGTAGAACCCGCCGGCCACCACGATCTCAATGGCGGGCAGGGCCTTGGGTCCTTCCGGCTCTTCCAACACCGACACGGTCACCTCGCGTCCCGGAATGTAGGCTTCCACCACCGCCTCGGAATCACAGGCATGGGCGGTCCGCAGGGCCTCGATCCAGTCCGAGGGTTTCCGGACGATCGTCACGCCGATCGTCGAACCCTCCGCCGCCGGCTTAACCACGACGGGCCAGCTCAACTCGGCCGGAGGCCGGCGCCGAAGCCGCACCTCCGGACTCTCCGGCCGGATGACCGTGCCGGGCGGCACCGGAATCCCGTGGCAGCTCATGAGCGTTTTAGCAGTCGGCTTGTGCATGGCGACGGCACTGGCCCTCACACCCGAACCGGTATAGGGAAGCCCCATAACTTCCAGCACACCCTGAATTGACCCGTCTTCGCCGCCCGGTCCGTGAAGCGCCACAAACACCATCTCCACCTTATTGGTCCGGAGCAACTCCGGCACCGGGTCCTGCGCATCCAAGGCGACGACCTGATAGCCTCGTCGGAGCAACGCCTGGTACACCGCCTGCCCCGTGCGGAGGGACACGTCCCGTTCCGAGGAACGCCCGCCCATCAGGACGCCTATCCGAGCATCGGTCAGCGGCATGGCCACAGTGACCCTTCGACCGGCTCGGGGTCATCCCGCGCCGGGTCGAGGGATGACGAGCGGCGAGCGACCAGTGACGAGTGAGGGGTTACTGGAATGCCCCCCTGTTTCCCGTCACGCGTCACGTGTTACCCGTCACGGTTCCCTAGGGTTGTCCTACAATCTTCAATTCCAGCTCCAGCGTGATGCCGGTCTTGGATTCCACCGCCCGTCCCACCTGTTTGATGAGGGCGATCACATCGGCCGCGCTGGCCTTGCCCAGATTCACCACCCAATTGGCGTGCTTCTCCGAGACCTGGGCGTCGCCGACCCGCGCCCCTTTCAAGCCAACGGACTCGATCAGCTGACCGGCCGGACCCCGCTCGGGATTCTTGAACACGCAGCCGGCGTTCGGGAGCGTGAGCGGCTGGGTTTCCTTCCGGTATCGCAGATAGTCCTTGACGGTCGTCTCGATTTTGCCGCGGGGCGCCGGTTTGAGTTGCATCCACACCCCGGCCACGATCCCTTGGGGCAGCCTGGCCCGCCGGTAGCTGAAGGCGATGGCGGACGCCGGGCAGTCGACAATCTCCCCATGGGGGTCCACCAGCCGCACCGCCTTGACGACCTCCTTCATTTCTCCCAACCTGGTCCCCGCATTCATGACGACGCAGCCGGCCGCCGTACCCGGAATGCCGGCGGCCCACTCCAACCCGGATAACGACCGGCTGATCGCGTGCCGCAGGAGGGTGGGCATCCCCACTCCGCCCTCGGCGTACAGCACGTGATCCGGTTCCTCCCGAATGGCATTGAACTTGCCGAGACTCACCACCACTCCGCGGATGCCGCCGTCGCGCACCAGCAGGTTGGTGCCCCCGATCACGAAGATCGGCATCTTTTCCGCCTTCGCCTGCCTCACCAACCGAGCCAAGTCTTCGACGTCCACCGGCGTCACCAGCACGTCCGCCGGGCCGCCGATGCGAAACGACGTGTAGTCCCGGAGCGGCGCGTTGAACCGCACGTCGCCCCGAAAACCTTCCACCACCGCTTTCAGGTCTCGTCCGGTTCGCTTCGTCGCCATCACCGATCTCCCAGCCGATCCAGCAGGTCCAGCCCCGCCTTCCAGATATCACCGGCGCCCAGCGTCATGACCATGTCGCCGGGTCGCAGCTCCGGCCGGACCCGGTCCGCCAAGGCCTCTTTTCGCTCGACCCAGGTGGTCGCGGGATGGCCCCCTTGCCTGATGGCCTCCGCCAATTTTTCTCCGGTCACGCCGGGGAGAGGAGCTTCGCCGGCCGGGTAAATCTCCGTCAGGAACAGCAAGTCGGCCTCATCGAAGGCGTGCACGAACTCCACCCCCAGGTCCCGGGTACGGGAGTAGCGGTGTGGCTGGAACAGCACCACCAGGCGCCGCCCCCAGCCTTGCTTGGCCGCAGCGAGGGTCGCGCGGATCTCGGTGGGGTGGTGGCCGTAATCGTCCACGACCATGACTTCTCCTTGTTCGCCGCGGATCTGAAACCGCCGCTCGACGCCCGTAAAGGTCGCCAGCCCCTTCCGGATCAGATCGACCGGCACCTCGAGCTCCAGCCCGATGGCGATCGCCGCCAGGGCGTTCGACACGTTGTGCACGCCCGGGATCGAGAGCCGGAACGGCCCCAGGCTTTTTCCCCTGAAAAAGGCCCGAAATTCGGTCTCCCCTTTTTTGGGAATGACCTCGGTCGCCAGGAAGTCCGGTGGCGCCGCGCCCGGGTGCTCGTGCAGGCCGTAGGTATGGAAGCGCTTCACCACGCGGGGCAGCAGCGCCCGCACCTGCGCATCATCCGCACAGAGGACGGCCAGGCCGTAGAAGGGAACCCGATTGATGAATTCCACGAAGCTGTCCAGCAGCCGCTCCATACTCCCGTAATGATCCAGGTGCTCCCGGTCGATGTTGGTGACCGCCACGAGGCTGGGAGAGAGTTTCAGGAAGGAGCCGTCGCTTTCGTCCGCTTCGGCCACCAACAATTCCCCTCGGCCCAGGCGGGCGTGACTGCCCAGCGCGTTGACCTTTCCCCCGATGACCATCGTGGGATCCAACCCCGCTTGGGCGAGGACCGCCGCGACCATCGAGGTGGTGGTGGTTTTCCCGTGCGCGCCCGCGATCGCCACCCCGAATTTCAGGCGCATCAATTCCGCCAGCATTTCGGCCCGCGGAATGACGGGGATCACCTTGGCCCTGGCGGCTTGCACCTCGGGGTTGGAGGAAGAGACCGCGGAGGACACCACCACCACCTGGGCGTCCCCCACATTTGACTCCTGATGCCCGATGAAGATTTTTCCACCCAGCTCCTGAAGACGCCGGACCGTCTCGGACGACTGGAGATCCGACCCGCTGACCTTGTAGCCCAACGTCAGCAGCACCTCGGCAATGCCGCTCATGCCGGCTCCGCCGATGCCCACCAGATGGATGTGTTGAATTTTTCTGAACATGGCTATCCGGCCCCGTCCGGTTAAAGGGTTCAGTCTGTAGAATCCCTGCGAGCCGTTCTGTCCATTGGATGCGGCCGCTCCGTTGGGTTGTGGGGCCTCCAAGACTCCCGGCGCTGGGATCGGGCCGACCTCAGTGGGACCCGGTTCCTTCCTGACCGATTCCACCCTCACGTCGAGCTCGGTGTTGGACAAGCGCACGGCATTCACCCACGATCCTTTCCGCCGAGTCGGCATGCCCCAAGGAGACGCTCCGCTCGCCCATCCTCTGCAAGCGTTCGGCATCCCCGAGCACGCCGAGGATCTCCTCGGCAAGCTTCGCTCCGGTTAGGTGCTCCTGTCGTAACAGGATCGCGGCCCCGGCCGATTCCAGGACCTGCGCGTTCCGTTCCTGGTGCTGGTAAATGGCCTGCGGCAGCGGGATCACAATCGCCGGCCGCCCGCACGCCGTCAGCTCCGCCACCGTCATCGCCCCCGCCCGCGACACCACGAGATCCGCCGCGCGGAGGGCCTGGGGCATATCGAAGAGAAACGGCACCACCTCGGCCCGCAGCCCCGCGGCCTCATAGGCCGCCCGGACCCGCGCGAGGTCGGCTTCCCCCGTTTGGTGCACCACCGACAGGGTCTCCCGCATCGCCCGCAAATCGGGCACCGCCTGGATCATCGCTTCGTTGATGGCGCGGGCCCCCTGGCTTCCACCGAAGATCAGCAAGGACCGCCGGCCTTCCGCCGTCACACCGGACCGGGCCGGGGTCGGTTCCAGAAACGCCCGACGCACGGGGGTTCCCACCACCCTGACCTTCGCCGGCGCAAATCCGGTTCTGGCCTGCTCAAAGGCCACGAACACCAGATCGGCCAGCGGACCCAGCACGCGATTGGCCATGCCCGGGTAGGCGTTCGGCTCCAGAATCACTCGCGGCACGCCCAACCACCAGGCGGCCGCCAACACGGGAGGACTGGCGTACCCGCCGATCCCGATCACGAGATCGGTGTGCCGGCTCTTGAGGATCTGGACCGACCGCCGGATTCCGGGCGGAAGCGAGAGCACCGCGCGGGCCGCCCGCAGAACCCCCACCCCCATGACCGGCAGGGCCGGAATCGTGACCAGCTCAATCCCCTCGTGTGGCAGCACCTTCGTCTCCAGGCCGCGAAGGGTCCCGACGAACAACACCCCCGTCTGGGGTTCCTGCCGTTGGAACTCCCGCGCCAACGCGACGCCAGGGTACAGATGGCCGCCCGTTCCCCCGGCGGCAATCACGACGTTCATCTCGTTCGGCTTCCCCGGCCCCGACCAAACCATCCCGGGTTCCGGCCTCCCTGTCGGTCCCGGGAAATGCTTAGGAGAATCCCGATACTTACCAGACTCATCAGCAAGGACGAGCCGCCATAGCTGATGAAGGGCAGGGTCAAGCCCTTGGTCGGCAACAGCCCGGTGGCGACTCCCGCGTTGATCAAGGCTTGCAGGCCAAGGAGCAAGGTGATGCCGAGAGCCAAATCCCGTCCAAAGGGATCCTGCGCGCGGGCCGAAATCTGAAATCCCTTGAGCACCAGCACCGCGAACAACAGAATGATGGCGGACGTTCCCACCAACCCCAACTCTTCGCCCACCAAGGCCAAGACAAAATCGGTATGCGCCTCCGGCAGAAAAAAGAGCTTCTGCTTTCCGGCACCAAGCCCGACGCCCAACACTCCACCGTTCCCGAAGGCCAGAAAGGACTGGGTCACCTGAAACCCGGCGTCCGTGGGATCCTGCCAGGGAGACAGAAAGGTCATGAGCCGCTGGCGACGGTAGCCGGAGCCCAACACCAGAGCCGCGGCCACGGGAATCAGCAGGAGCATCAGCCCCACCAGATGGGTCAGCCGGGCCCCGCCCAAATACAGCAGGCTGAGCGACACCAACCCGATCACCACGACCGTTCCCAGATCCGGCTGCAACAGGATGAACCCCGTCACCACGCCGATGACGATCACCGGCGGAAGGAATCCGGCGGTGAACTGCCGGACCCGATCCCGTTTCTTGGCCAGGTAGGCGGCGAGATAGAGCACCATGACCAGCTTGGCCATCTCGGCCGGCTGGATGGAGATGGCTCCCAGCCGCAACCATCGGCGCGCCCCCTTGGCCGCCACGCCCACCCCGGGCACCAACACCGCGATCAGCAGCGCGATCGTGACGATCAGCAGGGGAATCGCCAGCCGACGCCACAAGAGATAGTCCATGCGTGAGGCCAGATGGAGCAGCACCATCCCGAAGGTCAGCCAGGCCAACTGCCGTTTCAGGAAGAAGACCGAGTCGTGAAAGCGGTTGCCCGCCACCACCGCGCTCGCGCTGAAGACCATCACCAGGCCGACCAGGGTCAGGACCATCGTGACGATCAGGACACTCTTGTCCACGCCGGTCCGGTCCGAGGACCGGCCGGCGCCCAAGCCTCCCGAATAGGACCAGGGCAGTCTCAACGTGCCGGCATCGCTCATTCTGCGAGACATGCTTCAATCCTTCGTGATGCGGGGCACCCGGTGCTCTTGGGGATGCTAGGGGTCCCAGTGACAGGTAACGGGTCATGGACAACCAACCGGATTGTGGTCCTCCGCACTTGTCACCCGTCACCCTTCATCTCTCGACCGTGCTCGGGATGACCCTGAGCCTGCCGAAGGGTCACCCGTCACGGCAATTCGTTTACAAGTTGCTTGAACTGCCGGCCCCGGTCTTGATAGTCCGCAAACATGTCGAAGCTCGCGCAGGCCGGAGAGAGGAGCACCACATCGCCGGACAGCGCGACCTCGACCGCCTCGTGCACGGCTTCCCGCAGGGAGCCCGCACGGTGGACCCGCTCGAATCCCCCCAGGGCTTCTTGAATCTGCGGCGCGGCTTCGCCGATCAGAATCAGGTGCTTCACCCGACGCCGGATGGGCTCCCGCAGCTTCGAAAAATCCGCGCCCTTGTCCCGGCCGCCCGCAATCAACAGGATGGGCGCCTCCACACTCTCCAGGGCCTTGACCGTCGCATCGACGTTCGTGCCCTTCGAGTCGTTCACATAACGGACGCCGTGCCGCTCCCGGACCAACTCCAGGGCGTGCTCCAAGCCGGGAAAAGCGTTGAGAGCCTGCCGCAAGGGTTCGAGAGGACAGCCGCACCAGCGGGCAACCGCCAAGGCAGCCATCGCATTGGCCAGGTTGTGGGACCCGAGCAGGCGAATGTCGTCACGGCGGCAGAGTTCCTCCTGGGGCCCTTCGAGCCGCGCCATCACCCGATCCCCGTCCAGGTAGAGGCCTCCATCCACGTTCTCCGGCAAGGACCCGGTCTGCGTAAATCCCAACACTCTGGCGCGGAGGCCCTTGCGAAAGGCGGCCACGATGGGATCGTCCATGTTCAACAGGGCCGTATCCTCGGAAGTCTGATTTTCGAAGATTCGGGCCTTCGCAGCCGTGTAGTGCCCGAAGGATGCATAGCGATCCATGTGGTCCGTGGTAATGTTGAGTACCGCCGCCACTGCTGGATGAAACCGCTCGATCGTCTCCAATTGGAAGCTTGAGACTTCGGCCACCACATAGTCATAGGGTCTACCCCCAACGGGCGCCCCACCTCGTGCGTCCTGGTAGGTCGCCAGCGCGGCCTCACACATCGCCGTGCCGAGATTGCCTCCCACAAAGGTCCGTTTTCCGCTCCGCTTGAGCAGCTGCCCCAACAGCGTGACGGTGGTGCTCTTGCCGTTCGTGCCGGTGATGGCCAGTATGGGCGCCGTCAGAAACCAGGAGGCCAACTCCAGCTCGCCGATCACGCGGACGCCTTGCTCGCGAACCTCTACGAGAATCGCAAGGGAAGATGGGACGCCAGGGCTGATCACCACAAGGTCCGCGCCTTGGAGCGCTCGCTCGTATCCCGCGCCGAGCCGCAGGGAGATCCCTTCCCGGCCCAATCGTGAGGGCGCGTCCCCCAGCAGCCCCGCTTCTTTCGCATCGGCGACGGTGACCCGTGCGCCCGCCGCCAGCAACAATCGCGCGGCCGCCACCCCGCTCCGCGCCAGGCCCACGACCGTCACGTTCCTGCCTTTGAGCTCTGCTGCCGGATCCCAAATCATGCATCCAACGTTCGCGCTTAACCCGTTTTCACCGTTGAGTCTGTTTGGTCCGTTAGGTCCGTTTAACCGACTCAACTGACCCAACGGACTTGACGGACACAACATCCTCACCGCTCACCGCAATTTCAGCGTACTCAGGCTTAACAGGGCCAACAGAATGGCCAGGATCCAGAGCCGCACGACGACCTTGGGCTCCTCCCACCCCTTCATTTCAAAATGATGGTGGATGGGAGCCATGAGAAAGATCCGTTTCCCGCGCGACTTGAACGAGATTACCTGGAAAATGACCGAGATGGCCTCGATCACGAAGACCCCGCCGACCAGGATCAACAACAGCTCGTGCTTGCTCACCACGGCCACGGTCCCCAAGGCCGCCCCGAGCGGGAGCGAGCCGACGTCGCCCATAAACACCGACGCCGGATAGGTGTTGAACCACAAAAACCCCAAGCTGGCCCCGAAGATGGCGGCGGTAAACACGGCCAACTCCCCGGCGCCCTCGATGTAGGGAATCAACAGGTAGTCCGACATGATCTTGTTCCCCACCACGTAGGCCACGATGGTGTACGCCAGGGAGGCGATCATCACGGGGCCTACCGCCAACCCGTCGAGTCCGTCGGTCAGGTTGACGGCGTTGGACGCGCCCACGATGACCAGCATGGCGAACGGAATGTAGAGCAGCCCCAGGTCGGGCCGGAAATTCTTGAAAAACGGAACGTTGAGTTGGGTGGAATAGGCCGGGAGAAAATAGAAGAACAGGCCGATCGTGAACGCCACCAAACCCTGGCACACAATCTTTTGCCAGGCGGTCAGTCCCTTGGAACGTCCCCCCGCAAACTTGAAATAGTCATCGGCGAACCCAACCACCCCAAACCCCACCATGGCGATAAGCACCAGCCAGACGTAGCGATTGGAGATATCGGACCAGAGCGCGGTGGACAGCACGACCGCAAACAGAATCAATACCCCGCCCATCGTCGGGGTACCGGTTTTGGCCAGGTGTCGGCTGGGCCCGTCATCCCGGACGCGCTGGCCCATCCGGAGTTCCTGCAGCTTGCGGATGAGCGGCGGAGCCAAGACGAATGCGATGAGAAAGGCCGTGACCGCCGCATAAATGATCCGGAAGCTCAGGTACCGGAAGACGTTCAGGAAGGAGAATTCGGTATGCAGCGGATAGAGCCACAGATACAGCATCGGTTCCCTTAGTGATGAACGATGAGCGATGAACGACGACCGAAAGTCCCAACTCTCTTCGTTTCACTGTTCATCGTTCCGCGTTCCGCGTTTCGCGTTGTTTTTTGAGCGCCTCCAAGATCCGCTCCATGCGCATGCCACGGGACCCCTTGAGGAGTACGACATCGCCGTCCCTCAGCAGGGGCGTGAGCAGGTGGGCGGCCGCCTCGGCGTCCGTCGCCTCCTGCACCCGATCGGCTGCCATCCCGGCCCCGCGAGCGCCCTCCGCGAGGCCTTGTCCGAGGGCACCGCAGGCGATCAGATACTGGATGCCTTGCTGGGCCACGTACCCGCCGACCTCGCGATGCCACTCCGGTGCGCTGGGCCCCAGTTCCAACATATCCCCCAACACGGCGATGGTCCGGGCGCCGGCCCCCAACTCGTGCAGCAGGCCGATCGCGGCTTTCATGGAGGCGGGGTTGGCGTTGTAGCAATCGTTGATCACGCGCAGGCCCCCGACCCGCAGGACCTGCGACCGCATCGTGGCGGGCTTGAATCGCGCCAGCCCCCGGGCGATCATCGGCCCGCTCAGGCCCAAGACATATCCCACGGCCGCCGCCGCCAACGCGTTGGACAGGTTGTGGCTCCCATAGACGCGAAGGGTGACCGGCACGCCTCGAGCGCGACCAGGCAGGATCAGCTGAAAGGTCGTGCCCCGGCGGGGGTCCATCGCGACGTCCTCAGCCCGCACCTGTGCACTCATCGAGAGTCCGAACGACACCACCGGGCATCGGGCCCGGGAAGCCAGGTTGTGAAAGAAGCGGTCATCGGCGTTGAGGACCGCGGCCCCGTCATAGGGCAACTGGTCCAACAGCTCGCCCTTCGCGGCAGCGGACGCCTCCAAGGTGCCGAAAAATTCCAGGTGGTCCGGTCCGATATTGGTGATCAGGCCGATTGTGGGACCGGCGATCTCGCACAACCGCGAGGTCTGACCGCGATGATCGACTCCCATCTCCACCACCGCGGCTTCATGGCGCGCGGTCAGTCGCAGGAGGGTTTTGGGCACGCCGATGCGATTGTTCAGGTTGCCCTCCGTTTTGAAGGTCTCCCATCGCTCGGCGAGCACGCAGGCCACCATATCCTTCGTTGTGGTCTTCCCGTTGCTCCCGGTCACCGCCACGACTGGAATGACGAACCGGTTCCGATGATGCGCGGCGAGCTGCTGAAAGGCCACGAGCGGATCCGGCACGCCCAGGATCAGCGGCGCGGGGCGGCGCTTTCCGGTTCCGCTCCGAAGCGACGCCGGCACCGTGTAATGCTGGTGAACCAGTGCTCCGACGGCCCCCTCCTGGAACACCGCGTGGAGGAATTCGTGCCCATCGAAACGCTCCCCCTGCAGAGCCACGAACAAATCCCCGGTGCGGACCTCCCGCGAATCGGTCACGACCCGGCGAATGCCCGATCCCTTGCGGCTCGGCCCCTCCCCGGCCAGGACCTTGGCGCTGGTGATTTCCCGAATTTCGTCGGCCGTAAAGAGCGGCATGGACACCGTTGGGATCGTGACGCTTACCGGCTCCGCCACCGGACCCATTAGCTGCGTACCTTTTGCAAGGCCTCCCGCGCCACCTCCCGGTCATCGAAATGGATGCGGTTGGTGCCGAGGATTTGGTAATCCTCGTGCCCCTTGCCGGCAATCAACACCATGTCTCCCGCCTTCGCCTCCCGCATGGCAGCTTCAATGGCCTGGCGGCGGTCGGGAATCATCTCGTACTTGGTTCGCGCAGGGTC
>JBFFYZ010000015.1:0-12951 GCA_041568895.1 Nitrospiraceae bacterium | reverse complement strand
GGCGTACCCCATGAACACCACGAACAGCATGACCTGGGGCCACGCCACCACGAGCATCAGCACCAGGATCGCCCAGACAAGGTAATTGAAGTGGCTGCCGCCCCGGAACTTGAGGTCCTTGAAGCTCCGATACTTGACCGTGCTGACCATGAGAAAAGCGAGCGCCAGGGTGGCGATCAGGATCAAGAGCGGTTTGACCTCGGCCCCCATCCGGACAATGTGGTGGTCAAACAGCACCAGGGTCGCGATCACGCTCGCAGCCGCCGGAATCGGCAGGCCCGTGAAATACTTGCTCTCCGAGGTGGCCACCATCACGTTGTAGCGGGCGAGGCGGAGGGCTCCGCAGGCCACGAAGGCAAACACGACCGCAGAGCCGAACATGCCTTGTGCGCTCAGGGCCCAGGAATAGATGAGCACCCCCGGGGCCACACCGAAGGACACCACGTCCGCCAGGGAATCATACTCCACGCCGAATTGGCTCGTGCTGTTGGTCCAGCGGGCCGACTTCCCGTCGAGCATGTCGAAGATCACCGCCACTAGAATGGCGATGGCCGCCGCGACATAGTTCGCGTTGAAGACAGCCAGGATGGAAAACAGCCCGCTAAACAGATTCCCGGTCGTGAGGAGGTTGGGAATCAGGTAGACCCCGCGCCTCCGCCTGGAATCCTTCATCACGGCACCCCGCATGAGGGTTTTCATCTTCTCCCCCGCTCTCATTGGCTCAATGGCCTCCCGTCTACCTCAGCCGCCCAACTCGGCCAGGACGGTCTCGCCGCCCTTGACTCGGTCACCGACGGACACCTTCAGAGGGGTCCCCTGGGGCAGGAACAGATCCACGCGCGACCCGAAACGGATGAGCCCGAACCGCTCGCCACACGCAACGGATTCGCCGGGGGAGGCCCAACAGACGATACGGCGGGCCAGCAACCCGGCGACCTGCACGCAGAGCACCTTGGCCCCCTGAGCGGTGCGGAGCATCAGCCCGTTCTGCTCGTTGCGAAGCGTCGCCTCCGGCCGGTTGGCCGCCAGGAACTGTCCAGGCTGATAGCTGACCCCCTCAACCGTCGCGTGACAGGGAACCCGGTTCACGTGCACATCGAAAATATTGAGAAAGATACTGAGCCGGATGGCCTGATCTTTCAAATAGCGGGGCTCGTATTCCTGTTCAATCGCAAGGAGCCGCCCGTCTGCCGGCGCGACCACGGCACCGGGTCGTTGGGGCGCCTCACGTCGAGGATTGCGGAAAAACCAGCCGGTGAAGAGGGTACCCGCGCCCAAGACCCATGCCGGCGCGGTCCATCCGGCCGCGATGGCCACCACCGTGGCCCCGGCTGCTGCGACGACAAAGGGCAGCCCTTCCCGAACGATGGGAATGCCTGCCGCACGGTCGGCCATGTACGTACACCCTCCTGTGCTGGTCCCTAATTTTTGATACTCGCCCTAGTTCTTTCCCTTGTCAACCAACTTGCCCTTTTTCAGCCAGGGCATCATGGCGCGGAGACGGCCTCCGATCTCTTCGATTGGATGGGCTTCACCCTTCGCGAGGAGAGCATTGTAGACCGGCCGGTTGGCCTGATTTTCCAGCACCCATTCCCGAGCAAACCGCCCACTCTGAATCTCCTCAAGAATCTTCCGCATCTCCTTGCGGGTCTCGTCCGTGATCACCCGAGGCCCGCGGGTGACATCGCCGTACTTGGCGGTGGTGCTGATGGAATACCGCATGTTGGCGATGCCGCCTTCGTAGATCAGATCCACGATCAGCTTGACCTCATGCAGGCATTCGAAATAGGCCATCTCCGGGGAGTATCCGGCTTCCACCAGGGTGTCATACCCGGCCTGGATGAGGGCGGTCAGGCCACCGCAGAGGACCACCTGTTCCCCAAACAGATCGGTCTCCGTTTCTTCCCGGAACGAGGTCTCGATCACCCCTGCCCGTCCGCCGCCGATGGCGCTGGCGTAGGCCAGTCCCACCTTCCGGGTGGCCCCGCTGGGGTCCTGATGAATCGCGAGCAACATGGGCACCCCGCTCCCTTTGGTGTACCCGGACCGGACCAGATGGCCGGGCCCCTTCGGGGCGACCATGAACACATTGATCGAGGGGGGCGGCACGATCTGCCCGAAATGAATGTTGAACCCGTGCCCGAAGGCCAAAAAGGCCCCCTCTTTCAAATTGGGAGCAATGTGCTCTTTATAGATGGCTGCCTGGGCTTCATCGGGCGCCAGCAACATGACGATGTCCGCGGATTTCACCGCGTCGCCGGTCGGCATCACCTTGAGCCCGCTGGCCTCGGCTTTGCGCCAGGAATTGCCCTCCCGGAGACCTACCACCACGTTGACCCCGCTGTCTTTCAGGTTGAGGGCGTGGGCATGTCCCTGGCTGCCATAACCGATGATCGCGACTCTCTTGGTGCGGATCTGCTGAAGATCGGCGTCCTGATCGTAATAAATCTTCATCGCTAACTCCCGGGTGAACAGTGCAGAATGTCGATGTTACGAATGCAACTGGTGGAGAAATCTCCAGGATCGGCCACCCGGAGCGGGAAGAACAGCTAGTCCTTGGCGACGCGTTTCGGCTGCGTCGCGGCGGGCCGAATCGGTTCCCGGGCGATCGCGACCCGCCCGGTCCGAGCCAGTTCCTTGATCCCGAGGGGTTGGAGCAGGTTGATAATCGCCTCGATCTTGTTGACGTCGCCGGTGACCTCGATCGTGTAGGTGTTCGGCGTGGAATCGATGACGTTGGCCCGAAAAATGTCGGTGACCCGCAAAGCTTCCGCGCGGTCCTCCGCTTTCGTGTGCACCTTGATGAGGGCCGTCTCCCGCTCCACGAACTCGCTCTCGTTGAGATCCACGACCTTGATTACATCGATGAGCTTGTTCAACTGCTTGACGATTTGCTCGATGATCCGGTCATCACCGGACGTGACGATCGTCATGAGCGACATCGTCGGGTCCAGCGTCGGGGCCACCGACAGGCTTTCGATGTTGAAGCCACGCCCGCTGAACAGACCTGCCACCCGGGAGAGCACTCCGAACTTGTTCTCGACGGTCACCGAAATGATGTGTTCCATAAAACCAGCGCTGAATGATGAACGCGGAACGATGAACGAGGGATGTCCTCCTCAATTCATCGTTCATCACTCATCGTTCATCGTTGCCTCTCTAGGCGGTAAGGACGGTATCCTTGTCTTCTCCAGCCACCGGAACCCCGGCCTGCTTCTTCTTGACCTCGGGCGGGTCCTCCAGGATCATCTCATGGTTGCACCCGCCGGCCGGAATCATCGGATAGCAGTTCTCGTACTGATCCACCGGCACGTCCACAATGACCGGCTTGTCCGAGCTCACCGCTTCCCGCAACACATCATCGAGCTCCCCGACCTTTTCCGCCCGCAACCCGACGGCACCGTAGGCCTCCGCCAATTTCACGAAGTCCGGAACGACGTCGAGGTAGCTCGACGCGTAGCGTCCTTCGTAGAAGAGATCCTGCCACTGCCGCACCATGCCGTGATACCGGTTGTTGATGATCACGACTTTCACCGGCAGCTTGCTCACCACCGCGGTGGCGAGCTCCTGGATGTTCATCTGCACGCTGCCGTCGCCGGCGACGCACAACACGAGCCGATCGGGATACGCGGCCTGCGCGCCCAGCGCGGCCGGGAATCCGAAACCCATCGTGCCCAGGCCGCCCGACGTCAGCCAGCGGCACGGCTTGGGGAGCTTGAAATACTGGGCGGACCACATTTGGTGCTGGCCCACGTCCGTGGACACGATCGGATCCCGATCCTTGGTCAGTTCGTATAACCGCTTGATGACCTGCTGGGGCTTGATCGGTCCCTGGGCCTGTTGGTCGTAGCGGAGCGGGTGCGCCTGCTGCCACTCCCGGATCTGGTCCCACCAGGGCTTCCGGAGTTCTTTCTGTTCGCCGTTGACCGTGGCCCGGAGCAGGTGATTCAGCTCTTTCAGGACCCTCTTGCAGTCTCCTACGATCGGAATGTCCACCTGGATGTTTTTCCTGATCGAGGTTGGATCGATATCGATGTGAACGATCTTGGCGTGCGGGCAAAACTCCGACACCTTTCCCGTCACCCGGTCATCGAATCGCGCGCCCACCGCGATCACGAGGTCCGAATAGTGCACGGCCATGTTGGCCGCGTAGGTGCCGTGCATCCCCATCATGCCGAGCGACAGGGGGTGTTCGCCTGGGAACGCCCCGAGGGCCATGAGCGTCATATCCACCGGGATTTGGACCAGCTCCGCCAGCTCGAGGAGCTCCTCGGACGCACCGGAGAACACCACCCCTCCGCCCACGTAGAGGATGGGCTTCCTGGATTTTAGGATGGCGTCCGCGGCTTGTTTGACTTGCCACTTATTCCCGTCGTAGGTCGGGTTGTAGCCCCGGATCGACACGGACGAAGGATATTTAAAATCCGCCTTCGCCATGGACACGTCTTTGGGAATGTCCACGAGCACGGGACCGGGGCGCCCGGTGGTCGCGATGTAGAAGGCCTCCTTGATGGTCACCGCGAGGTCGTTGACGTCCTTGACCAAAAAGTTGTATTTGGTGCAGGGGCGGCTCAAGCCGACGTTGTCCGCCTCCTGGAACGCATCGTTTCCGATCAAACTGGTCGGAACCTGACCGGAGAAACACACCAGCGGCACGGAGTCCATGTAGGCGTCGGCCAGGGCGGTAATGACGTTGGTCATGCCGGGACCGGAGGTTACCAACGCGACCCCTGCCTTGCCCGTCGCCTTCGCGTACCCCTCCGCCATATGTCCGACTGCCTGCTCATGGCGCCCTAAAATCACCCGGATATCCTGTTGCTGGTGCAAGATATCGAAGATTTTCAGCACCACGCCCCCCGGCAAGGCAAAAAGGGTTTTGACCCCTTCTCGCTTGAGGGACTCAAGAAATATCTCTGCGCCTGTAAGTTTCATCATCACCCTCGTGGTGGAGCCAGCGCTATCCTGGGGTTCCGTCCCAGGCCGACCATCAGCCCTTTCCTCTCCTCCTGGTTTCGGCCACCCTACCGTGCAAATCTTACTGAAAAACCAGGAAAAAGAGTGTGAAATACTACCATTCCCAAGTTTTCTAAGTCAACAAGATTCCCGAGGATTCCGGCGTTTCTCGCCCTTCTCCGGGCCACGGGGTCGCGACGACCTGAAAACGGGTCATACTGGCCGAAAAAGGCTGCAAAAAGGCTGTTGGATGAGGGTGTTGAGAGCCGGTGGCCATCTGGAGTACTGTGGCCCCGGCATTATCATTCCTTGCCAAGACTTGAAGGGGATTGGCCCCCAAGTGGCGGTTTGCAGAGCGGTCTCTCCTGGCCCGCAGACCAGCCTCTTTGATGGGGCAACAGCCGAAAGGCGGTATGCTGCAAGTTACCATTCTTTCCCGACCAGACTGCCATTTGTGCACGGTGGTGTGGAAGATCGCCAGCCGGCTTCAGGCGGAGTTCCCCTTCGACCTCAGCAAACAAGAGGTGGACGCGGATCCGGCGCTCAGCGCCCGCTACGGGGCTCGCCTTCCGGTGGTATTGATGGATGGGATCGAGCGATGCTCTGGGAAGGTGACGGAACGAACGTTCCGCCATGCCTTGAAAAGGGCGCGTTGGAGTAGACCTATAAGCCGGATTCTGTCCCGCCTTCGCCCTTGGCTTGGGCGGGGACGGTCATTTCTCTAGGGCTCGAGTTACCCCGAGCCTCGAGCGACCTACCCGAGAACCTCAGCCGGGCCAGCCGATTCCGAGCGGGGCCTTCATCAGGCCGGACTCGAAGCGTTCTCCTATTTGGTCTTGCTCCGGGCGACGCTTGCCGTGCCGTCAATGTCACCATTGACGCGGTGGGCTCTTACCCCGCCGTTTCACCCTTGCCTGAGCCGAATCAAGGTGATACCCCCCGTGGTCATATAACCCGTTTCGGCCATCGGCGGTCTCTTCTCTGTGGCGCCGGTGTCGGATCGCTCCGCCTGGGGGTTATCCAGCACCCTGCCCCTGGAGTCCGGACTTTCCTCCCGCGGGTGATCCCCGCGAGCGACCGTCCGGTCTACTGCAACGCGCCCCTTCAGTATAAACCCCCTTGGTTCACTGCGCAAGCGAATTGACCCGGTCCCGGCCCTTTGGTAGAGTACGCCCTTCGACGCCCACCCGAACCTCTCATCCCGTGAGCCAAGCCATGACGACGGACAGTCCTGACTCGGGTAAACGCCGCATCGGCATTGACGAGTCGGGCAAAGGGGATTACTTCGGTCCCTTGGTCATTGCGGCCGTGTTCGTTTCCCCCGAGAGGGAACCCGATCTGAAGCTGATGGAAGTCCGCGACAGCAAGCGGATTTCCGACGGTCGTATCCTCGAGATGGCTCCCGATATTCGCCAGGTGTGCCCCCACAGCATCGTGGCCATCGGCCCGCAACGCTACAACGAACTATACGGGAAAATCCGGAACCTGAACCGGCTGCTGGCCTGGGGACACGCCCGCGCCCTTGAAAATCTCCTGGAGCAGGTGACCTGCGAAGTGGCCATCGCCGACCAGTTCGGAGACGAGCGTGTTATCCGCAACGCCCTTCAGGAAAAAGGCAAGCAAGTCCGGTTGATCCAACGGCACAAAGCCGAAGCCGATCTGGCCGTGGCGGCAGCCTCCATTTTGGCCAGGGCGGAGTTTCTGATCAGGCTCAAGCGCCTGTCCTCGGAAGTCGGCACCACCCTCCCCAAGGGGGCGAGCCAGTCGGTGGAGCTGGCCGCTCGGATGGTGGTGAAAAAACACGGGCGGGAGCGGCTGGGTGACGTGGCCAAATTGCACTTCAAAACGACGCAGGCGGTGCTGGCAGGGGAGGAAGGGAGTTAGGGGGGTGCGATCGTCACCGGTCCCGGTCTGCGTTTTCCACGGGTTCGGCCGGTACGGAAGAGGCCCCTTCGCCATTCTCCAAGTACAGAATCCGCTGGCAATACGAGCAGGTTTGCAGCACTTCGGACCGCCGGACTTCGGCGACGAGCTGCGGGGGAATCTGCAAACGGCAGCCTTGGCAAATGCCGTTTTTCACGGCCGCCAAGGCCAGGTCCTTTCGGCCCGCTTTGAGCCGGTTGTAGCGGCTCAACAACCCCTTGTCCACGCTCGTGGCAAGGTTTTTTTGCTTCAAGTCTAACTCCGCCAATTCAGCCATCAGATTGGCGGCCAACGTCTCGAGGCGGGCCTTCTCCTGCCCGGACGTCTTGGTCGCGTCGGCCACCTTGGCCTGGAACTCCTTGACCACGCGTTGGGCCTGTTCGATTTGTTCCATGAGCAGGAGAATTTGCTCTTCGATCTCCCCCTTCCGCTTATTGGCGAGTTCGATCTCAAACAGGTAGGCCTGGTATTCCTTGTTCGTCTTCAGCTCGGTCGAGCGGCTTTTCATTTTCTCAACCTGGGCCTCATGCGCATCCAGATCGCGCTCCAGGTCCCGACGTCCCTTGTTCAACGTCTCGGCCTGGGCGGTGGCTTCTTGGAGAGAACGGGTCGCTTCACGGAGGGGAGCTTCTGCGGTATCGATCAAGGTGGGAAGTTGTCGTTGCTGATCTTTGATCTCCAGGATCCGCCGATCAAGGGCCTGGAGCTCAATAAGTTTCGGCAGTTGCTGATTCAACGGCGCCCCAATTCGAACCTAACCATGCTCGGTCTTTCCTTTCCCTGTTCATCGCTTCCCAGGAGCCTAGAGGGCACCAGACGACTCAACCGGTGTTGGTGGGCCCACCAGGACTCGAACCTGGGACCAACTGATTATGAGTCAGCCGCTCTGACCATCTGAGCTATGGGCCCGTCCCTGCGCTCCTCGTCGGGTTCCCCATCAAATTTTCCGTGCAACTTTTCGCAACTTGACCCGATCTTTAACCAGCAGCCGCCCCGCGGCGCTTCAGTGTATGTCGGGCAAGGCCCCCTGTCAATCCGACGACTCCGGGCGGCGGCTCCAGGACGGGTCCCCCTAGAGACTTTCCACGAAACTCCGGAGTTTTTTGCTGCGGCTCGGATGCCGGAGCTTTCGGAGGGCCTTCGCTTCGATTTGCCGGATCCGTTCGCGCGTCACCTCGAAGTCCTGGCCCACTTCTTCGAGGGTATGGTCCGTGCTTTCCCCGATTCCGAAGCGTTTCCGGAGCACCTTCTCCTCACGCGGGGTCAGGGTCTCGAGGGCGCCGTTGATCTGCCGCTGAAGGTCATACCGAATGGCCGCCTCCAGTGGCGAGATGGCCTTCTTGTCCTCGATAAAATCGCCCAGGTGGCTGTCCTCTTCCTCACCGATCGGCGTCTCCAGTGAGATCGGCTCGCGGGCGATTTTGAGGATTTTCCGGACCTTGTCCAGGGGCAAATCCATCCGCTCGGCAATCTCCTCCGGGGTCGGTTCCCGTCCCAGCTTTTGGACCAGGTGCCGGGAAGTCCGAATCAGCTTATTGATCGTTTCGATCATGTGCACGGGAATGCGGATGGTCCGCGCCTGGTCGGCAATCGCCCGGGTGATGGCCTGCCGGATCCACCAGGTGGCATAGGTGCTGAACTTGTACCCCCGCCGGTATTCGAACTTATCCACGGCCTTCATCAGACCGATGTTGCCTTCCTGGATCAGGTCCAGGAACTGGAGCCCCCGGTTGGTGTACTTCTTGGCGATGCTCACGACCAACCGCAAGTTGGCTTCCACCAGTTCCGCCTTGCCCCGTTTCACCTTTTCATCCGCGTGGTCCAGCTGCCGGACCGTTTCCTTGATCTCATCCGCGGAGACCAGCGCTTCCTCGGTCTCCAGGTGCCGGATCCGGGTCCTGGCGCCCTGGTACGCTTTTTTGACGTCCTGCAGGGTGTCTTCGGAGAGGCCGACTTTCCGCTTCACGGCGAGAAAATCCGGCCGGCTACGCCCCAACCGCTTGAGCAGTTCGAGCCCCGCTTCACCCGACACCCCGAGCTTGCGTTGACAGTGCACCATCTCCCGCTCGGCTGAGCGGATTTCGTCGGCCAGGTCGCGGACCCGTTGGACCAGGCGGTCCTTCAACCCGGGCTGCAGGTTGATCACTTCAATCTTTTCGACCACCTGCTGGCGAACATCCTTGAGTTGGGTCTTGATGCGGGCTTGTTTGGCGGCTCCCCCGGCGGACCGCCGATTTTTTTCGTAGAGGGATTTCAGACTGGTCGCAAGCTTCCGGACCTTGGCCAGGGCTTCCAGGGTCTTTTCCCGAAGCTCCCGGTCATCCCGTTCCACGGCCTCTTCTTCCTCGAACTCTTCGTCATAGGCCGACACGATCTCCCGGACTTCGATCTTTCCCGCTTTCAGTTTGTCCCGAAGGGACAGGACATATTCGATCGTCATCGGCATGCCGAAGACGGCCGTCGCGATATCCCGTTTGCCTTCTTCGATGCGCTTGGCGATCTCGATCTCGCCCTCCCGGCTTAGGAGCGCGACGCTGCCCATTTCCTTCAGGTACAGCCGGACCGGATCGTCGGTCCGACTGAGGACGCCCGGGGTGAGATCGATTTCCTTTTCCCCTTCCTCCGACTCTTCGCTGTCCTCCGCCTCTTCCGCCGAATCCTCATTTTCCGCCGATTTTTGAGTGCGCTCCCCTTCGGCCGCCTCGACGATTTCGATGTCCATCTCTCCAAAGATGGTCATCAGGTTGTTGAGTTGCTCGGACGAGACCATCTCCGCGGGCAGGGTACTGTTCAGCTCTTCATAGGTCAGATACCCCTTTTCCTTCCCACGGGTGATCAGTTTCTTCACCTCACCGACCAGTTCTTCTCTGGGCATGGTCACTCCCTACAGGCGAGGGTTACAGCTACCGGACCGTCGGGGCTCCGGCCTTTTCCACTCGAAGTTCGTTGACTTGGGCGTTCAATTGTTGGGCGTCTTCGGTTCGCCCTTCCTGCTCCGCGCGCCGCAGTTTGGCGATCAACTCGGCCAGGACCAGTTCACGCCGCTTCCGGTTCAGGCGGTCCAGGCATTCCTTGGCATATTGCGCTGCGTCATCATAATGCCGTTCCCACATGGCCAGTTCCGTGGCCAAGGGTCCGCAGGCGGAATCGGCGACAACCCGGTCTAACACCGGGCGAAGCTGCACTCTCCCGGATTGATCCACATGCTCGAGCCCGATCTCCACAATCCGGCGGCAAGCCGGAACCGTGAAGTCTCCCACGTTCAACGCGCGAAGATGGTCCGCGCTCAACAATCCGTGCAGCAGCAGGTGCGCCAGGTCCCGCTCTTCGGGGCTGCCCTGGAAGGGACCCTTCTGCGCAGGGGCGTCCCTTTTTCGGTCGGCGGCCCGATTCCCCTTGAGCCGAGCCTCTTTGAGGACTAATTCCGGGTACCGTTCGATGAGCCGCTGCTGGCTGATGCCCAGGCGTTCTGCGACCCGCCTGGTACATTCTTCTTTTTCGATCCGATGGTTGGTGGTCTGAAGGATCCGAAGAATCTCATCTACGCTCCGGATCCGATCCTCGATCCGACCGGAGGCGGCCGTCAGCAAGCTCTGCTCGACGGCGAAATCCAGCAAACTGGGGGCGTGTTCCTGCAACCGAAGAAAGGCCTCGGCCCCCTGTTTTCGGACAAAGGTGTCCGGATCCTCCCCGCCCGGGAGTGAGACGACCCGCACGCCGATCTCGCTGTCTTTGAACAGATCCAAGGTCCGCAACGCGGCTCGCACACCGGCCGGGTCCGGATCAAACAGCAAGACGACCTTGGAGACGAATCGCCGAATCGTGGTGACGTGGTCGGGGGTCAGCGCGGTGCCCAGTGTGGCGACCACGTTGCGGAGCCCGGCCTGATGCAGGGCGATGGCATCGAAGTAGCCCTCGACAATCACCAGGCTGTTCGTGCGGCCCGCCTCCCCCCGCGCCTGATCAAGGGCGAACAAGGCCCGTCCCTTGCTGAACAGCGGCGTCTCGGGGGAGTTCAAATATTTGGGCAGGGCGTCATCCAGAACCCGGCCTCCGAACCCGACGACCCGGCCTCGGAGATCCCGGATCGGCAGCATCACGCGAGCCCGGAAGCGATCGTAATAGCCCGAGGTCGTCGGCGATGGCCGAGCGCTTGGGTCTTTGGGCACGATCAAACCGGCCGAAAAAAGCTCCGGCACCGTAAACCCTTCTTTGGCCAGATTTCGGATCAGGTCGTCCCACGCCGGCAGCGCGAGGCCGATCCGGAACGACTCAATGGTCTCGGGAAGAATGCCCCGGTCGGTCAAATACGTCCACGCCGCTCGCCCTGTCTCTTTCTCCAGGAGGTGGCGATGGAACAACGCCGTGGCCGCGTCATTCACCTGCCCCAGGCGTTCCCTGGTCTTCGCTTCAGGCCCGGCTCCCGCATCGAGAAAGTCCGGGACCGGAATGCCGCTGCGTTTCCCGAGCTCCCGCACCGCATCGGGAAATCCAAACCCTTCCATTTTCATCAGGAACGTAAACACGTTCCCGCCGACTCCACAGCCGAAACAATGGAAGAGCTGGCGGGAGGGACTGACCGTAAAGGAAGGCGTTTTTTCGGCGTGAAACGGGCAAAGCCCTTTAAGATTCTGCCCCGCCCGAGCCAGGGTGACATAGCCGGAAACCACCTCGGCGATGTCAGCGCGCTCCTTGATGCGTTCAATCAAGTCTTGAGGGATGAGCCCCTGACTCACGCCGCTCACCCTCCTTTACGCCGACGGGTTATGGGGGTCCTTGCTCGTCACGGTCACGCCGTAAAGGGTTGAAAACTCGAAAAAATCGAACTGAGAACTATAACAAGCGCCTTTTGAACCTGTCAACCGACCCTCTGCCCTGGCCTGGCCCGGCTTCACTCACCCGGGAGGCCACGTCAGGCGCCGCCCCCCTAAGAGGTGCAGGTGGAGATGGAACACGGTTTGTCCCCCGTCCCGCCCATGATTGGTCACCACCCGGTAGCCACCCTCGGCGATCCCTTTGAGCTTAGCCATCTTGGCGCAGGTCATGATGAGATGTCCGAAGAGGTTTGCATCGGCCGCCTGGAGTTCCTGAAGCGAGGCGACATGCTTTCGCGGAATGACCAGGAGATGCACCGGGGCCTGCGGATTGATATCTTCAAACACCACCGCCTGATCGTCCTGGTGAACGATCTTGGACGGAATCTTTTGCTCCGCGATCTGGCAAAACAGACAGTCTTTCACCTCTGGCCTCCCTGGCCGCTTTCCTTGGGACCTTTTGAATTTTTCGAGTCTTTCCGCAGTCCGGATTTCCCAAACCGCCCGGCTAATTCCCGGTAAACCTCCTCAGGCGTGATCTCGTGGTATCCCAGGACGACGAGGGTGTGAAAAAGCAGATCGGCCACCTCGTAGATGACCTCTTCTCGTTTCTGGTTTTTCGACCCCAGCGCGACCTCTCCGGCCTCCTCAATCACCTTTTTCAAAATCCGATCAGCGCCGCCTTCAAACAGGCTCGATACATAGGAGCCTGCCAGGGGCGCCCGCTTGCGATCCAGAATGGTCCGGTAGAGCCGCTCGAGGAGGCCGCCGAAGGCGTCCGGGGTTTTGTTCGCCTCCGGCGTGCCATCGGGTCTAACCTTCGTGAAGAAACAGGCTCGTTCTCCCGTATGGCAGGTGGGCCCCACCGGTTCCGCCTTGACCAGGAGCGTATCGGCGTCGCAGTCCACAAAAAGCTCCTTCAACTCGAGGCGGTGCCCGGAGGTCTCCCCCTTTTCCCAGAGCTTGTTGCGAGACCGGCTCCAGAAATGCACGGAGCGGGTGGCCAGCGTCCGTTCGAGGGCCTCCCGGTTCATGTAGCCCACCATCAGGACGGTTCCATCCCGCCAGTCTTGCACAACCGCCGGGATCAGGCCTTGTTCATCGAAGCACATCTGGCTAGTGTCACTCACGGCGTCTTCATCCGTTGAGCGGTCTCATCGCAATGCCGCGGTCCCGCAGGAAGGCTTTCGCCTGGGGAATCGTGTAGGTCCGGTAATGGAAAATGCTCGCCGCCAGCACCGCGTCCGCTTTCCCGCGGACG
>JBFFYZ010000014.1:0-13322 GCA_041568895.1 Nitrospiraceae bacterium | reverse complement strand
GTGTGTTTGAGCGGGCAGAAGGCGGTGGGCCGACCCTGGTCATCCAGACTGATCAGGGAGCCTTCGGTGATCTCGCCTGTCGGTGTCGGGGCCGGTGCGGGCAGCCGCCTAGAGGCCGAGGCCGGATGGGGGGCCGTGAAGGCCAGGCTGATCACAAGGGCCAGACATGCGGTGAAGGTTCGTGGTGGAGCCTGGCGGAACAAAGATTCTGAGCTCATGACATCCTCCTCGGTTTAATGCGGCACCATGCCGCCTCACCCTAGAGATGCCGTGAGGAGCCCCGTCCTTTCAGGCAATGAGGGGATGGCCTGAACCGATTGAAATCATGACAAGAATAGGAGTGTTCTAAGATAAAGAGTTGCGATGGCGAAGATGCGAAGAGGGGGCAATAAACTTAAGGTCGGGAGAAAACCTGCTCATAGATCAAGATCTGTGAAGCGAGGTCGGCCTGCCCGACATAGGTGGCCTGTTCTCCTCCCGGGTCTTCCCGCCTCGGTTGGACTTTGTCCAATAACAGAGGCTGGCCAGGGTGCTCCACGAAAAACCTCTCCATGGAAGAAGCCGTCACTGAGGCGGTTGACAGAAGCCTTTCCAGTGCCAGGACCGGCTCTCGTGAAAAGGCGATCAGAAAGCGCGTGGGCCTTCTAACTTCCTGTAAATCCAACGATCCGGTGGGGGGTACCTCGTAACGGGTCCGTCCTTGGATTCCTGGTGAAAAGCCTTCTAGCGGGCTGGGGAACAGAATGGTCCAATCGCCCGATGGCAATTGTTTGAAGATATACAGGTACCCGTCTTGGTTGGCTTCCACGGTCACTCGAAGCTCGTCGTCCGAACGGTAGACACCGGCCGGATCGACCTCGCTCAACCGGTTCTCTGGTCCTCGTTTCAGGAGGCTGTAGCGAATGCCGAGGGGAAGCCGTGGCGCCTGTTCGCCCGCGCCGACCTTTGCCGACAACCCCTTCAGCGGTTCCGGAACCGGCTTGTCTGCCACGGCCTCATCCGACAGGTCCCGCTTCTCGGCCCGCATGCGGCCGGGACTCGATTCTCCTTCCAGTCGTTCCTCCGGTCGGCGGGTTGCCGCTGTTACGGCCGGAACCTCCGCGTAAAACAAGTCTCGCGCCCTTCCGAATCCCTGAAGGTAAGATTCTGCGGAGAGCAAACCAGAAGGTTCTTCCGGCGGAGGGCTTGGAGAAGGTGCCATTGGAGCACTGGCTTTGCCTTCCGGTTGCGGCCGGCTGCGCAGGGCCGGGCTCTTCGCTGCTTCTTTCGCTGGCGACTTCGGTGCTGTCGGCCTGGTTCGGAGGCCGGGTTCCTTTTTAGGCGCTCCCGATTGTTGGATGTCGGGTCGGTTGCTCGCAGGGGGAAGACCCGGTGGCTCGGCAGTCGCCGATGGAAGCTCGGGTTCCGATGGGGCAAGGCTGCGTGAAAGGGACAAATCCTTTTCCTGATCCTCAGGGGGGCCGACCTGTTCGAACAAGCGGACGGTGAAGACGACTGCCAGAAGGGCGACGGCGATGCTGCCGGCGATCGCCAGGGTCCCGGGCCGGCGGAGCGATTGTACAACAGGAGCCCACCATGAGGTTCCCGAATCCAACCCGTTCTTTTTCAGCGCCTCCAGCAGGCGTCGGCGATGCACGGGATCGTCCAACAACTCCTTGAAGGCCTGCTCGTCGCCCATGGCGTCGAACAGGGCTTGATCCTGCAGGGCGGCCTCGTACAAGGCCCGGCGCTCTTCCTCGGTGAGCGTGCCGGTGGCGTAGCCGCCCAGTAGTTGTTCGAGGTTCCTTTCCGGCATTATCGCGGCTCCCTCCGGCGCTCGCCCGCCACCTCATGACCAGGTGCGGGCTCCTCCCACGATCCGCCCAGGAGATCCAGCAGCTCCTTTCTGCACCGGAAGTCCCAGGTGTAGACGGTATTGATCGAGTCCACCCCCAGCAGATCTTGGATCTGGGAAAAAGACTTGCCTTCCAACTTCCACCGTAACATTTGGCGGCACCGGGGTTTCAACTGACCGATGGCTGTGAGCAAGCGTTCCAGCAACTCCTTCCGCTCCACCGCGGCCCCGGGATTTTCCTTCGGATCCGACAGGGGCAGGTCCTCGATGGGAACCTGATTATACTCCCCACGCCGGTAGGCCTTCCTCTGGTAATCCAACAGCTTGAACCGCAGAATCTGAAAGGAGAGGGGGAGCAGTTCGTGGAGTTCCCGTACCTGATCATATTTCTCGTGCAGGATCAGCAACACCTCCTGGGCCAGATCCTCGGCCGCCTCCCTCGATATCTTAGATGCGGCGAACGCCACGATCCTTTCACGTAATTTGGAGAGGATTTCGTCACGTTCCATGGTGACCCTGTAGAGGGACGCGTCAGAGGAAAGATTAGATTAGTAGTGTAGCAAGTTTTGACGGTTTTTCTACCGCCCCGGAGTGCAAGGGGATTTGATCGATGACGGTGTCGGGAACCGGAGGAGAGCAGCCCTAACCCAACACGACGGGGCCTCCGCGCACGTCCCGGACTTCCCCAAACATGGTGATGATTCCGGAGAGGCGGCAGAGATGGGACGTGATTTCCACAAGCTGCCCCTGGTGAGTGAAGAACATTCCCTGAGGAATCACGATCCTGTCCTTCTCCACCACCGTGGCTTCCAACACCACCTCATCGGTGTCCCGGTCCAACAACTTCAGGGACGGAGGGTCAAGGAATAGAGAGGGGGAGGGCGGCTGAGAGAACAGGGTAAACCGGTCTTCGATGTTGAAGGCCCAGCGGTTTCTCCGTAGATGGGCAATGTGGTCGCCGTCCTTGTCGTACAAATCCATCGTGAGCAGGAGGAGGTTGGAGTCGGGACGAAGCTCCAACACCAGTTGCTCTTTCCCCTGCAGCGTGAGCACGCCGTTCGTGTTGCGGAAGGTGTTTGACCCTATCTCGAGTTCCATGGTTCCGTCCAGCCTGCCCGTGTATGCTTCATAAGATATTATCCGTCACGACTCTACGGGTTGGCGCTCGTAAACTCCGTCGCAAACTGAGCCAAGTGGTTGGCCAGCAGATCCAGAACGCTGATCTTGGCCTGGTCCGTCGTCCCGTGGACATAGGACTCACCATCCCAGGCCCGCGCCTCCACGGATTGGGCCGTATCACGAAAGGTCGCGGTGCGCCTTACTTCCAGAGCCACATGCCCGTAATAGGCATCCACCCTGTCTGTCGAGAGGTTCTGGAGAAAGACCTTGAAGAAAATCCGATTCGGACAGGAAGGGTCCACCTTAAGAACCGGAAGTTTTTCGCGCAGCCCCCGCAGGAGTGCCTCCCGCAGCACCTCGGTGGTGACCCCCAGGGGAGCGCCGGACTCCAAGACAGCCGCTTGAAGGCTCACGCAGGAAAGGCCGCGAAGCGGGGAATCGGCAAAGACCGGCCCCGCATACAGGACGAACAGGACCGCCAGGACGCGCCCCAACTGCTTCTTGAACATCTCCTTTCCCGCCATGAAAGAAACCCTCCTTAACTTGAGTGACCCCAAATGCAAGGTGGCTGGCCCGGCAGGTGTTGCGCCGCAGGCGGGCAAATCTTACGCCAAGCGCGCGGTTCGTTCCAAGTGGGATCAGTGCGGCCACTGCGGAAGGCCCTGCCTTGAACTCGGCCTGCCCACTTGGAGGTTTGCTTGCATTGATTCGCGGCCGGGACTAGGCTGGGACTTTCCCATGATAGACACCGGCTGACGCCGTGAGGCCCGTCTCCGCATGATCACGACTCTCGACTACACCATTTTGGCGGCCTACTTCGCCGGTCTGATTCTCCTTTCCCTCTATCTGGGCAGGGAGTTTGTGGATCTCAAGGATTTTTTCCTCGGAAGCCGTCGCATTCCAGCTTGGGCCATCGGCGCTTCCATCATGGCCACGCAGGCCGGCGTGATCAGCATGATCAGTGCACCCGCGTTCGTGGCCATCCGTCCCAACGGCGGATTGATCTGGCTCCAGTACGAGTTTGCCGTTCCGTTGGCGATGATCCTCGTGATGGCCCTCCTGGTGCCGTATTTTTACAGAACCGGCGTGATTACGGTCTATGAATATCTGGAACGTCGGTTCGACCAGCATACCAGAACCCTGTTGAGCCTCGTGTTTCAGGTCAGCCGGGGCCTTGCCACCGGAGTCGCGATTTATGCGGCCGGGATCCTCCTGTCCGTGATCCTGGACACGCCCCTCTGGGTCTCCATCCTGCTCATGGGCGTGATCTCCCTGGCCTATACGGCCATCGGCGGCATGGCGGCGGTCATTTGGAGCGACGTCATTCAGCTGGCCATCCTGTGGGTGGGGATCTTCGTCGTCATGGCCTATGCCGTGACTCTCGGTGGCGGATGGACGGAGATCATGGCCCACGTTCCGGCCGAGCGATTTCAAGCCATCCGGTTCGCCTCCCACGGATGGGGGGATGGAGACACCTTCGGGTTCTGGCCCATGGTCATCGGAGGATTTTTTCTCTACGCCTCCTACTACGGATGCGACCAAAGCCAAATGCAGCGCACCCTGTCCGCAGCCTCGGTCGAGCAGTCCCGACGGGCCCTGTGGTACAACGGCCTCCTGCGGTTTCCCCTGGTCCTGTCCTACTCGCTGGTCGGTCTGGTCATGGCCGGGTTTGTCGTCGCCAAACCGGAATTTGCGGGTTCGATACCGCCCGAGCACATGGACTACCTGATCCCCCTGTTCATTAAGGAATACGTGCCCAGTGGCCTGACCGGCCTGATCATGGCCGGGATGTTTGCCGCGGTGATGTCCAGCATTGATTCGGCGTTCAACTCGTTGTCTGCGGCCTCGGTGGAGGATCTGTACGTGCGGTACGTGAATCGGCAGGCAAGCGACCGCCAGTATTTGTGGTGGTCCCGGGCGGCCACGGTGGCCTGGGGATTGCTCTGCACGGCCTTCGCCTTTCTGGTGGGCAACCTCGCCCCGACCGTCATCGAGGGGATCAACATCATCGGCTCGGTGTTTTACGGTCCGATCCTGGCCGCCTTTCTGTTGGCGATCTTGAGCCGGCGGGTGACGGGAAGGGGAGTTCTGGCGGGGCTGGTGGTCGGGGTGGGGATCAACCTGATCCTCTGGGGGCAATTCTCTCCGGAGATTTCCTGGCTGTGGTGGAACGTGACCGGGTGCGTGGCCGCGATCGGCGTCGCCTATCCGGTCAGTCTACTGGATGCCCCTCCTGCGGCCGAGCAAGTGGAGCGCTTCGCGATGTCGCCGGCCAAGATCGCCCATCTGTTCGAAAATCCCGGCGGGCAATATCTGGTGTTGGTCGCTTATTTCTTGGGAATCATCCTTGTGTCCTATGGCCTGTGGTATCTGCCGGCTTTCTTTGCGGTGGATTGACCGAGCCGCGGACAGGGTCGGGAGGGGGGTGCATGGCGTGGGTATTTGCAGGTTTCGGGGCTGTCTTCGCCCTGATCGGCGTGGCTGCCGGCGCCTTCGGCGCCCATTCCCTCAAAACCGTCCTCGCGCCGGACATGTTGGCGGTGTTCGACACGGCGGTCCGGTATCAGATGTACCATGCCCTGGGGCTCTTCGTGGTGGGATGGGCTTTGACTCAAGCCAACCATGCCGGCTTTCGTTCCGCCGGCTGGTTGTTTATCGGCGGCATTCTCTTGTTTTCGGGCAGCCTTTACGCGTTGTCCTTGACGGGGATCCGGTGGCTGGGAGCGGTCACGCCCTTAGGGGGTGTCGCGTTCCTCGCCGGCTGGGGTCTGCTGGCCTGGGGATGCTGGAGCCACCGTCCCAGGGCGAGGCGGGAATAAACGAAGGGAATCGATACGGAGGCCGTTCCCTCATCGGCCCCTTCTCGGCTTTGGCTTCGAATGACTTGGGGTGCAGGAGGCCAGGCGTTTTCCGGAGATGGAACCCCAGGCGCCGGCCGAGTTGACAAAGGTTCCCTCCAGCCGCTGCCCCTCATTGGAAAAGATCAAACTGTCTTCCTGGTAGCCACGCGGAAATTCCCACCGGAGAAACACCACGTCCCCCAGAACCACGGTCTTTGCGGGCCGCGGCCCAGCCACATTCTGGGCATCCGGCGGGGCGAAGGTGAGCATCATCTTGTGGTCCTGATGGTTCTGGTGGTTGTGGACGGTCCATTGCCACGTTCCGCAGAGGCGGGCCTGCGCGCGAAGGTCCTTGATACGCTGGTGCCAGCCGGCGAGGTCCGCCCATGCCTCCCGGGCGGCCTGGTCGGCTTCCGCCTGGGCGCGTATGGCGAGAGCGGCGAGGTAGGCGGTGAAAATCGGGCGGAGACGGCTGTCGAAGTACCGCGCGGCAAATTCTTGCCGTTCTCGCTCGCTGAGGTGGGGTGCAGGAGGGGCGCCTTCGCCCTGGGAAGGGCCGGTCCAATACTCCAGCAGGCGCTGTCGGATCCCCTCCGCGCCGCTCGTGTCTCCCAGGGCCAGCCAGGATTCCGCTCCTTCGGTGAGGTTGGAATACCTCCGGTCAAGATCAGCGGCGTAGGTGGCGTAGGCCGGGTTGGGGTCGAGCCCCTCTGCCTGCGGGCCGGGAATTGAACTCAACAGCATACCCATCCTCGTGGCATGGCGCAGGGTTGGGCGGCCGTTTCCGCTGAGGAGCCAGGCTCGTTGCTCATTATAAGATTTCAATAGTTCGGACAAGGAAAGGGGAGTGGGCGATCGGGACAACTGGGCCGCTTCTTTGATGGCGGTGGCCTCACGCCAGGCAGCCAATTCCGCGACGAGGCGAACCGAAGCGGACGCTGGCCCCATGGCGGGAGCTTCGGGGGTCGTCCCATCGGCGGCGAGGCTGGCGAGCTCGGACACGACGGGCAAAAGATCCAGGGCCGGTCCGATGTGGGCCGAAAAGACCTCGAGGGCCTTGGCGTCCGAGGACACGGTGTCCAAGACCTCCCCATGACGTGTGAGCACCGGACGCAGGTCAGGGTCGGCGGCTGCTGTCGGCGTGCCCGGTAGGCCGATGAGCCAGAGCACCGCCATCAGAGCGGGGACCAGCGAGGCTGTGCGAAGGGAGAACAGGATCATGGCCTAAGGTTGTTGGCTCACTCCACCAAGATGAACTCTTTTAATAGGGCTATCGGCAACAGGGCTCTCAGATAGATGCGCATCCCTGATTGATATTCTGCTGCATCCTCATGCTGAATCGCAACCGGGTGCCGCCGCTCGTGACCAGCCCTGTGGCTGACAGGGTTCGGCTTGGTATGGAGCTGGGGACAGGGCAGGACGGACGGGGAAGGAGGAGCAAGATCGGGGAAGACGGGAAGTCAGCGGTCAGCTTTGAAACATTCGGCAAGGAAGGCGAAGGTAGAAGCCCAGGCCGCCTGGGCTGCATCGGCGCGATAGGCGTCCTTGCGAAACTCGCTGATGAACTCGTGTGCAGCGCCCTCGTAGGTCTGAATGTCCACGCGTTTTCCGGATTCCTCCGCCGCCTTCGGCAGGTGGTCCAGCTCCTCCTGGGTGATGAGATCGTCGGAGCCGGCACGGTGATAGAGCAAAGGGCATTGGAGATTTTTGAGGGCGGTCGGCTCAGTGGTCACCTTCGCGTAAAACGCCACGGCCCCCCTGAGCCGCTTCCGGTGGCAGGCAAATCGAATCACGAGGGACCCGCCAAGCCCCAACCCGACCAGGGCGAAGACGTTCCGCTTGAGCTGCTCCCGCATGTTCAGGAAGTCACAGCAGGCGGTCAGGTCCTGAATCAGGTCGGTTTCGTTGAGCCGGCTCATGAGGGTCTCGGCCACTTCGGCATTGGCCGTCACCATGCCGCCTTGCCGGCAGTACAGATTGGGAGCCAGGACCGTGTACCCCTGGCAGGCCAGTTGAACCCCGAATTCCTTGATTTCCGCGGTCAGGCCCCAGCGGTCATGCAGGAGGAGCACGCCCGGATAGGCGCCCTTCGGCTGCGGCCAGAACTGAAAACCCTCCACCTGGGCCCCTTTGGGCACCCGGGTCCTGGCGTAGGGAT
Organism: Nitrospiraceae bacterium; assembly: GCA_041568895.1. GTDB lineage: Bacteria > Nitrospirota > Nitrospiria > Nitrospirales > Nitrospiraceae > JBFFYZ01. Next base: position 5,371 of record JBFFYZ010000014.1, on the reverse strand, counting down.
CCACCGACATGTCCGAGGCGGTCGGAATGGGCGCCCCGCTGGGAAAACGGACGGGACCGGAGCCGATTTCGTGGGCCGTGAATGTCCGGATGGGGTCAGGCATGGGATTTCCTAGTTCTCAAATAGTTCTCACAGGAGAGACGCCGTTGGCCTTCCTCTCGATCACGCGAGCGGAAGGTACTATAACGGCCGGTCCAAGAGCTTGTCAATTTGCCTTCCCCGCGGTCTCGGTTGACCGGCCTTGGCACCGGGACTAGAATGCGTTTCCTTTTTGCTTACCCTTTTACTCTCCCTGGGCCGGGAGCCTGAGCCGGCAGGGCGAGGCGGGACGTTTTATGCAGACCCTCAACATCGGCTTGATCGGATTAGGTCGCCACGGAATGCGTTATGCCCGGCACTTGCTCGAGCCGCTGCCGGGACTCAAGCTCGTGGCCGTGTGCCGTCGGGATATCCGCCAGGGCACCTCCTTCGCGAAAGAACATGGTGTGATCTTTCACGCCGATTACCGGGAATTGATCGCCGACCCTCAGGTTCACGCGGTCGTCGCGGTCATGCCGCCGGCGTTGACTCCTTCCATTTGCCAGCATGCGGTCCAGGCCAAAAAACCCATGCTGATCGAAAAGCCGCTGGCGACGAGTGGACCCGAAGCTCGCGCGATGGTGGAAGCGGCCCGCTCCTCCGGGGTCTCCCTGATGACCGCTCACACCCTCCGGTTTGACCCTGCGGTCCTTGCCCTCAAGGCTAAATTGGGCCAGGTGGGCTCGCCTCGCTATGTGGTCCTGACCAGCCGCGTGGAACCGCGCTCGCAGGAACAGCAGGATCCGGTCGAGTATGCCGGACGTGGAGTCCTCTTGGAAATCGGGATCCATCTGCTGGATCTGGTCCGGTTTCTGACCGAATCGGAAGTGGCGGAGGTTCGCTGTGAAATGGAACGAGCTGCCGGCGGCCAGGGAGAGAGTCGTGCGTTGGTCAGCTTGCGCACGACCGGCGGACTGGCCTGTCTCCTGGACGTGGCCCGCGTGACGTTGGGGCGGGTGAGTCGGGCCGAGTGGGTCGGGGAGGAGGGGCAGTTATCCGCTGATTGGGTGCACCATTCCCTGAAGCGGATTACCGCCCGGGACCACGTTGAGCAATGGGAAGTGAAGGACGAGCCGACGGTTCCGGCCGCCTTGCGGGCATTCGCCCAGGCCCTCCGCCAAGGCAGTGCGATGCCTATTTCCGGCCTCGATGGGCAACGGGCGGTGGAGATTGCGGACGCCTGCTATGAAGCCGCCGCCTCCGGCGGAGCCGTTCGGCTTTCACGCCCCTGACGGCCCCGCCTCAACGCAGTCCAAAAATATAATCCAATACTTTAAGTAATCTCGTCAAGATCAAGCCGGTTAGGTTTCTGCGACGATATGGGTGTCGGTCTCCTCTACCCCGTCGATGGTATGAATTTTGGTGATGACGACGTCGGACAGGGCCTTCTCGTCATCCACGTTCACGAAGCTGAAGATATCCGGCTGACCGAAGCAGGGGTGGGCCTGCTCCACCCCGGAAATTTTCTTCAGTGCTCTCAAGACCTCTTTTGTCTTTCCGGCTTTCACTTTAATGAGAATGTAGGCTTTCGTCGCCATAGCTCCTCCTTTCCTCGCTTGCGTGGCGACGCGCCCTGTGCATGCTCTTGGCGCGTCGAGAAAACACCTTAATTTAGGTTCCCACTTTTAACCTGAGGTTCATTTTTGCACTGTTGCATTACAATCCCCCGCCCGGCATTGTCCGGCGGCGGGTCTCATACACCTGGTGCAAGTCCTCCCCGGACGCCAGCAGCTTGGTCCGAGCCGAGCGAAAGACCTTGGCCAGGAGATCAAAGTCCTGTGAGCCGACGTTGAAGGCCAAAAATCCTTCCTGGAGGTCCGAATTGTCCCAGACCGGCTCAACGGCGACATAGTCTACCACTGCCTCCAAGGTCTGCGACGTCCACCCGCTGGTCCGGAAGGCCTCGAGGGCGGCCGGCGCCTCCGCTCCCAGTTTCGCGGTCAGGGCCCTCGCGAGGAACCGCCTGACGGCGGGGTTGGGGCTTTTCATGAAGGCGGCCTGAAATTGGATGAGCGCCCTGATCAATTGGTTGGCTTCCGGACTGGATTCCGGCGGGAGGGTGCCTGCGTCCTGAAAGGCGGCGAGGAGGGCCATGACCGTCCCGACCTGTTTGGACGAAGCACGTGGGCTGGGTGGACCGTCGCTCAGCATCGCCGCCCGGCTCTGTCGAGTCGTCGGCGGGAGGAACATTTCGTTCAGGTTGCTGTAGGACCCGCCGGGTTTGGGGCCTCCGCTCAGCACGTACAGCCGGTCGTTGACCACCGCCGAACCTAACCCGTGCCGCCCCGAGGGCATGGCCGCCATCGTCCGCCAGCGATCCTCTTCCGGGGCATAGGCCTCATTGGTTGAGAACGTGCCCTCCCGGGCCTCGCCTCCCAGAACATAAATCCAACCGCCCAGCACGCCCGCTGTGATTCCACTGCGGGGAGTCGGCATATCGGCCATCCGGACCCAGCGCCGTGTCGCGGGGTCATAAGCCTCGGTGACGGCGAGGTTCCGGCCGTAGTCCCGGTTGAGTCGGCCCCCAATGGCGAAGATGCGTTTCCCCACCGTGGCGGCCGCCAGATGGTCCCGTGGAGTGGGGAGAGGCGCGGCGGTGGACCAGGAGTCGGTGGTCGGATTGTAGACTTCCACCGCGGAGGAATTCCCGTTGGTCCCGTAGCCGCCGATGGCGACCAACTTGCCGTCATACACGGTGACCGCGAGCGCTCCGCGCGGAGTCGGCATGGGAGTGCGCTCGGTCCAGGTGTCGGTATCAGCATGATATTCGTAGAGGGTCGCGACCGGTTGCCACACCGAAAAGAGTGACGGGGTAAACCCGCCGACGACGAACAGCCGGTCTTCCACCGCCGCGGCTCCGGCATGATGAAGGCCGATTGGGAGAGGCGTTTTGGTGGTCCAACGATCCGTAGCGGGATCGTACTCCTCCACCGCAGGGGTGACCGTGAGCGTCAACAGGTTGCCCAGCGTGGGTTCGGAAAACCCTCCCACAAGGTAGACTTTGCCCTGTACCGCGGCGGCGGTGACCTCGGTCCGTTTGGTCGGCGCCGGCGCCGCGCTCCGCCACGTTCCCGCAGGACCAGTTTGGTCTTGGCTAAACGCAAGGGAAACGAGAACAAACGGGAGAAGGCAGACAAAGGCCACGACACGGTTCACAAACAAGAGAACAAGGCGGGGACAGAAGTGGCGAACCTCGGCGAGGATGGCAGGCATGAATGATTCCCGATTGGTTAGAAATGACCGCCGAATGGCCCGACGTATTATACACAAGGCGTCCGGTCCGTGTTGAAAACCTTTTTATGGCTGCCTATAATCCCGCGATATTAAACAGCGAATAGCAAATAGCCAATAGCGAAAAGCAAGGGGATTTACTCCAGAGGAAGTTCGCTACGTGCTGTTCGCTGCTCGCTTTTGGCTATGAGGATACCGTGCTGGCCAAGGTGTTGAGCGCCGCGTTGGTCGGGCTGGAAGCACACCTGGTAGAGGTGGAGGTGGATATCGGTGGAGGACTGCCCCAATTTTCCGTGGTCGGCTTGCCGGATGCCACGGTTCGTGAGAGTCGGGATCGGGTTCGGGCCGCATTGAAAAATACCGGGTTCTCCTTTCCGGTCAAAAAAATCACGGTGAATTTAGCGCCAGCTGATCTCAAGAAAGAAGGGACGGGGTTGGACCTGGCCATTGCGATCGGCATTCTTGCGGCCGAAGAGGTCCTGACTCCCGAGGCCGTGGAGGGGCGCGTCCTGGTGGGGGAATTGTCCCTGGACGGGCGGGTAAAGCCGGTCGCCGGGGCCTTGTCCATCGGAATGGCCTGCCGACCGCACCGTCCCCTGTATCTTCCTGCCGACAACGCGGCCGAAGCTGCGGTCGTGGACGGGGTCCACGTGTTTCCGGTCCACACCCTGCCGGAAATTGTGGAGATCTTGACCGGCAGGCGCGAGATTCCCGCTCTGGCCATCAACCGGCAGGACCTGTTTGCATGGGAGCCGGTTGAGGAGGAGGATTTCTCTGAGGTGCAGGGGCAGGACTATGCCAAGCGCGCCCTCGAGGTGGCGGCGGCGGGGGGCCATAATGTGCTGATGATCGGCCCACCCGGGGCAGGCAAAACCATGCTGGCCCGTCGTCTTCCGGGTATCCTGCCCCCCATGGAACCGGAGGAAGCTCTCGAAACCTCCCGAGTCCATAGCGTCGCAGGCCTATTGGGGAACGGACGTCCATTGGTGACCACCAGACCCTTTCGCGCTCCCCACCACAGCATCTCTGACGCAGGCCTGATCGGAGGCGGGACGGTGCCCAAACCCGGCGAGGTGTCTCTGGCTCATCATGGGGTGCTGTTTTTGGACGAGATCCTGGAGTTTAAGCGCCACGTGCTGGATGGCTTGCGGCAACCGTTGGAAGACGGGGCCGTCCTGCTGACGCGGGTCCGCGCCTCGCTTCGGTATCCGGCGCGGGTGATGTTGGTGGGAGCCATGAATCCCTGTCCCTGCGGGTACTATGGAGACCGCCGGCGGGAGTGCCTCTGTACCCCCAACCAAATCCGCCGATACCGGTCGCGGCTGTCCGGCCCGCTTCTGGACCGAATGGATATCCATATCGAGGTGCCAGCGGTACCTGTTCGCGAGCTGGGGGAAGGCCGGGTTCATGAGCCTTCCTCTGCGATTCGTGACCGGGTGGCCGCTGCCCGCCTGCGCCAGGCGGCCCGGTATCGGCAGGAAAAAGTCTACTGCAACGCGCACCTGAAGCCCCGGCACCTGAAGAAATACTGTCCTCTGGATGAGGCAGGCCGAAAACTTTTGGAGCAGGCCCTGTCCAATTTGGGATTGTCCGCACGGGCATATGGGCGTATCCTGCGGGTAGCCCGAACCATTGCCGATCTGGCGGACTCGGAGCGGATCGAGCCGAGGCACCTGGCCGAAGCGATCCAATACCGGAGCTTGGATCGGCGTGGCAGTCTCTAGCGCAGGAGTGCGATGCCGTCCTTGAAGATTTTTGCCTGGTGGTTCGTCGTAGGGGCGACCATGGCCCTGGCTGTCATCATGCTCCAAGGGGGCATCCGCGAAGTGTTGCAGGAGCAAGGCTCGCTTTGGGAGGTCAAGCTCGTGGAGCTGCTCACCGCGGTTGCCGGAGGAGGGCTGCTCGGAGGGTGTATCGCGTTGATTCTGGCTCGCATCAAAAAACCTTAGAAGGATGTTGAAAAAGGCCACCAGCGTCGTTCTCGCATCGCTCAAAGGCTCAACGTACTTGAAAACGTACGCCTCACCTTCTCGCTTGCTGTGGCCTTGCTGGATGGCCTTTT
>JBFFYZ010000013.1:0-13371 GCA_041568895.1 Nitrospiraceae bacterium | reverse complement strand
GGTCGAGACACTGGGGTCCGTGACCTACATCTGCTCCGATAAGACCGGCACGCTCACCCAGAACAAAATGCGCGTAGAGGAACTGTACGCGGACGAGATTCTTATCACAAAGGACGACCGGACTCGTCCGGCCGGGGAGGCCTGGGATCTTCTGCTCAGAGCCATGGCGCTGTCCAATGATGCGGCCAGGAACGATCGGGACGTTCTCTTCGGCGACCCCACGGAGGTCGCACTCTACCTGGCCGCCTTGGAGGCAGGGTTTGACAAGGCAAGGTTGGAAGGCGTGTCCCCCCGGGTTGGGGAAATCCCGTTTGACTCCGACCGCAAGCGCATGACGACCCTCCACCGGGAGGAAGAGCGAATCCTCGCCTTCACCAAAGGAGCCCCGGAGCAGGTCATTGACCGATGCGTGACCGTGGCGGGGCGATCCGGTTTGCAAGGCCTCCAGGCAAAGGCGGTCCTCGAGCGGGCGGACCAGATGGCCTCGGAGGGATTGCGGGTGCTGGCGGTTGCCTACCGAGTCTGGCCGTCCCTGCCGGCCGAGCTCTCGCCGGATGCCGTGGAGCAGGACCTGACCCTGTTAGGCTTGGTCGGTCTGATGGACCCGCCCCGCGAGGAAGCCCGGGAGGCCGTGGCGTTGTGCCGGTCTGCCGGGGTGACGCCGGTCATGATCACCGGCGACCACCCGACGACTGCGCGGGCGATCGCGTCCCGGCTGGGGATCATCGAGGACGGCGGAACCGTGATGACAGGGCAGGAATTGGCCCGGTTGTCGTTGAAGGAATTGGAGGCGCGTGTAGAGGAAGTCCGGGTGTATGCCCGGGTCGCTCCGGAGCAGAAGATCAAGATCGTCAAGGCGCTGCAGGACAAAGGTGAGTTCGTCGCGATGACGGGTGACGGGGTCAACGATGCGCCGGCGCTCAAGCGGGCGGACATCGGGGTGGCGATGGGGCTGGCCGGCACGGATGTGGCGAGGGAGTCCGCCCACATGATTCTTTTGGACGACAATTTTGCCACCATCGTGAGCGCGGTCCGGGAAGGTCGGCGCATCTTCGATAACATCCGCAAGTTTATCCGGTATACCATGACCAGCAATTCCGGGGAGATCTGGACGATCTTCCTTGCTCCTTTCCTGGGGTTGCCCATTCCGCTCTTGCCCATCCATATTCTGTGGATCAATCTCGTCACGGACGGGCTGCCCGGACTGGCACTGGCGGTTGAGCCGGAAGAAAAGGGGATCATGCAACGCCCGCCCCGGCCGCCCAAAGAAAGCATCTTTGCCCACGGAATGTGGCAGGACATTCTTTGGGTGGGTCTGCTCATGGGCGGCGTCTGCATCTTCACCCAAGCCTGGGCCTATCACGAGGGATCGGCGCACTGGCAGACCATGGTCTTTACCGTCCTAACCTTGTCGCAGATGGGGAACGTGCTGAGCCTCCGCTCGGAACGGGTGTCCTTGTTCACCCAGGGGATCTGGTCGAACCCCTACCTGCTGGGGGCCGTGGCGCTGACCTTTGCCCTTCAGATGGCCACCATCTACGTGCCGGCCCTCAACCCGATCTTCAAAACCCAACCGCTGACAGGCGGGGAACTGGTGTTTTGTTTGGCCCTCTCCTCGGTGGTCTTTTTTGCGGTCGAGGTCGAAAAATGGATGATCCGCCGGGACTGGATCCAGTGGTCATGAAGGGCCTCGTAGAGGCCCACCTGGGCCTTCCCCGGGGGGCCGCTTTACTTCAAGGGACCGTTTGTATTATGTGAAAGGGGGCCCGCTGGTGGGCCACGTGATCCGAGTCTTCATGGAAATGCGAGCATCCATGTCAAATCAAGCAAAGAATGAGAGAGTTCCCCCGGTGGTCCTTTGTTTCTGCTTCGCCGTAGGAATCGTCCTGTTCGCGGGAGAGTGCTTTTCACCGGCCTTCGCGGCTGAGCAGTCCCCACGGGTCTTTTTGACCCAGGCGGGGGAGATCAAGTTTAAATCCTGGAATTTCGACCAGGACAAGACTGGCGGGGCTCCCGCGGGGTTCTCAGCCGCCAGCGTGGATGGGGGCCCGGCCGGGGGCTGGCGCATCCAGGCTGATGCCCAGGCCCCGACGCCTCCCAATACGGTGGTTCATCAGGCTGGGTGTGAGAAGGCCGAGTGCGTGGAGACCTTGCTGCTCGACGGGACCACCTATGAGTTCCCGGATCTCATGGTGCGCTTTCGACTGACCGCCGAAGGGGCGGCCGGTGAAGCCGGGTTGGTCCTTGGGGCGAAGAATCCTCGCAATTTCTACGCGGTGCTCGTGAATCCCGAGGCCAGGACGCTGGCGGTCGTGCAGGTGGTGAACGGCAAGCTGGAGGTGATCCGTCAGGAGACGATGAAAACAATCCAGCCGCGCTTTTTTGGGCAACCGGCGCCGGGTCCCAAGGGAAAGGACGCCTGGCACGTCTTGCGGGTGCAGCACAACACGATTCTCAGCAAATCTCTCATCGAAGCCTTCTTCGACAACGAGCTGGTGCTCTCGGTCCGGGAAGATCGGGTCGGGGCGGGCAAAATCGGCCTGATCACCAAGGGCAAGGCCGTGACCGCATTTGACAGTTTTCATGCCTTCCAGATGTTCTCCAACCGTCCATTGTCTTCGCCATCTCCCTATACGGATTAGCTCCGGCCGGTCCCCTGGTCCCGGTGTCATTCGATTATTTGCGGCCGACGATTGTCCGGTGCCCGGAGATGTTCACCCGGTCGGGGAAACTTCTTTTCCGAGTCGCAAACTCGGAGTGGGTTACGTTAAGATGGATCGTTCGTTCAAGTGTCACTTCATCGGGATCAGGGCGACAGAGAGGACTGTCACGTGGAACTGATCAGCCCCAAGTCAGCAGGAAGCCGGGAGCCGGCTCGGTCGCACCGCGATCCCGGCGCGATTGTGTTGCTGTCCTGTTACGAGCTGGGCCACCAGCCCATCGGCATCGCGCAGCCGCTCGGATTCTTGGAGCAGGCCGGGTACCGCCCCGCCGGGCTGGATATCGCGGTGGAAGACCTGGATGAGAACCGGCTCGCACGGGCCCGGTTCGTGGGCATTTCCGTGCCCATGCATACGGCGCTGCGCCTGGGCGTCCGGGCGGCCGAACTCATCCGGGACCTCAACCCCGGCGTGCACATTTGTTTCTATGGCCTCTACGCCTCTCTGAACGCCGAATACCTTCTCCATCATCGGATGGATTCCGGGTGTCCCATTGCGGACACGGTCATCGGCGGGGAATATGAACTCCCGCTGGTGGATCTGATTCACGCGCTCGACCGGGGAAGCGGCCTCCGTGATCTCGAGGGGATCAGCCTTCCAGGTCGCGTGGTCGGGCCCTACCTGCGGCGCCGCGCGGTGCTAACCGATCGGCCGAACTCGCGGCCGATTTCGCCGAACGGTCAGAAGGACCTGCCGGTGTTTCCACCGCCCAATCGCGCCGGACTGCCGCCCCTTAACCGATATGCCCGTTTGGACCGAGGGCATGCGCAGAGGGATGGGGAGGCATTGGACCTGGTCGGCTATGTCGAGGCGAGCCGAGGCTGCCTGCACCATTGTCTCCATTGTCCGATCGTGCCCGTGTACGAGGGGCGGCTCTTCCTGGTACCCGAGGAGGTCGTGCTCGAAGACATCCGGGGACAGGTCCAGGCCGGGGCGACCCACATCACGTTCGGAGATCCGGATTTTTTGAATGGACCGGGACATTCCCTGCGCATTGTGCGCGCGATGCGGGCCGAGTTTCCCCGTCTCACCTTCGATTTTACCGCCAAGGTCGAGCACCTGTTGAAGCGTCGCGCCCTTCTGCCGGAGTTCGCGGACCTGGGGTGCCTGTTCGTCATCTCCGCCATCGAGTCGTTCAGCGACCTGGTGCTGTCCAGCCTCCAAAAGGGCCATACCCGGGCCGATATTGTCGAGGCGATCGGCCTTCTGGAGGCTGCGGGCCTGACCCTTCGGCCCTCCTTCGTGGCCTTTACGCCGTGGACGACGCTGGAGGATTACCTGGATATGCTGGAGGTAGTGGAGCAGACGGATCTGATCGAGGCCACCGATCCCGTCCAATTTTCGATCCGCCTCCTGGTCCCGCCCGGGTCAGCGCTTCTCACTTATCCGGCCCCCGGTTCTCCTCCGGTTCAGACCTTCATCACCGGGCTGGACCAGGCCGGATTCCAGTACCAGTGGACCCATCCCGATCCCCGCATGGATGAGCTCCACCGCGCCGTTAGTTCCCTGGTGGAACAGGCGGCTGGGACGCAAGAAGAGGCGCGGGCGACCTTTGCTCGCCTGCGCCGGTCGGCCTACGAGATGGCCGGACGACCGGTCCCGGAGTTCCGGATCGAGAGTTCACGTCCTGCGCGCCGGCGCCCCCGTTTGACGGAATCCTGGTTTTGCTGCGCGGAACCGATGCAGGGACAGTTCCGTCCCCTCCGCACCAAGGGAGAGGATGGGGTCTAAGCAGCTTTGAATGATTGGGAGATTTGGTAATGGAGGAATTGGTTGATAGGACAAGGAGGAAGATGTTGTGACCAGGGAGATCAAGAATCAGAGCAATCGGATACAGGAGTTGCTGGGGCTGAGGTGGCCGCCCGTGGCCATCGCCTTTCGTCCGTCCGCGCCGGCGGGCGTGACCCGGATTGAGGCGGCCTCGCCGGCAAGTTGCGGATATTGGCGGATGGCGGCGGAGGGGAAGGTGTTTTACACGGAGGCGCCGGACCATTATAGCTGTCCGGTCGGCGCCCATACCCACGGGGTGAGTCTCCCTCAGGTCGTGGCTCAAGAACTCCAGGGGTTGGTGCAGAACATGGTCGGTATGCAGTACATCACCATGGACGAGGTAGGGGCGCTGCCCCGCCGGCAGGGGACGTTCCAGGTGGCGGTCTACGCCCCGCTTGGCGCGATGCCCTGTAACGCGGATGTCGTGCTGGTCCGGGGAACGGTGAAACAACTCATGCTGTTGGCGGAAGCCGCCCAAGCCGCGGGCGTCGCAGGGGGCGGGGCCACCATGGGCCGGCCGACCTGCGCGGTGTTGCCGGAGGCGATGGAATCCGGCCGGACGGCGACCAGCTTCGGGTGCATCGGAAATCGGGTGTATACGGAGCTTGGGGACGACGAGGGCTATTACGCCATCCCCGGCGCACAGGTCGCCTCGGTGGAAGCCCGGCTGGCGACCATCCTGGAGGCGAACCGCCAATTGGAACAGTTTCATACCGCCCGCCGGAGCCGATCCGCGTCGTAACGCCGAAGGGCAGGACAGTATCATGCCGAGATTGTTGCTGCTCCTTCCCGCGACGACCTATCGCGGGGAGGCCTTTCTGGACGCGGCTCACCGGTTGAAGCTCGAAGTCACGGTGGGCTCGGACCGCCTCGGCCATCCCTCAGCCGAATCTCCCCAGGATTTCCTGCCCGTGGACTTTCGGAATCTGGACCAGGCCGCCCAAACGGTCCTGGGCTATGCGGCCCAACGGCCCGTTGACGCGGTGATCGGTGTGGACGACCAGACCGCCGTTGCGGCCGCGGCCATCGCGGCCAAGTTGGGCCTCCCACACAATTCCGTGGCCTCGGTCGCCTCCGCCCGGAACAAGTTGTGGATGCGGGAGCTGCTCCGCCGGCACGGCGTGCCGGTGCCGGGCTTTGCCAGCTATTCGATCGATGCGGATCCCGCGGCCCTCACCTCCCGCGTCCGCTTCCCCTGCGTGGTCAAGCCCTTGGTGCTGTCCGCAAGTTGCGGGGTGATCCGGGCGAATCACCCCGATGAGTTCATCCAGGCCTTCCGGCGGGTGGCCGCCCTCCTGGCCCGGTTGGGGTTAACCTCCGACGCCAAGCGGGCCGGTGGCGAAGAGGACCCCGGCCGCCAGATCCTGGTCGAGGATTTTATTCCCGGGCCGGAGGTGGCGTTGGAAGGGCTGTTGACCGACGGGGTGCTGCGTGTGCTGGCCCTCTTCGACAAGCCGGATCCTCTGGAAGGTCCGTTTTTTGAAGAGACGATCTATGTGACGCCGTCCCGGCTCCCTCCTGCCGTGCAGCAAGACCTCCAGGCCTGCGCGGGGCGTGCTGCGCAGGCGCTGGGACTACGGGAAGGCCCGGTGCACGGGGAGTTCCGGGTGAATGAGGGGGGAGTCTGGGTCATCGAGCTGGCCGCCCGGTCCATCGGCGGGCGCTGCTCCCAAACCCTCCGCTTTGCTGCGGATATGTCGCTGGAAGAGCTGATCCTTCGCCAGGCGCTGCGCCTGCCTCTGCCGGAGCTGGCCGTGGAGCCCCGTCCGGCCGGGGTCATGATGCTGCCCATTCCCCGGGCCGGCGTGCTTCGGGAGATCAGGGGACAATCCGATGCGGCGGCCGTACCTGGGATTACCTCGGTGGATGTGACCGCGCAGGTCGGGGAGGCACTCGTTCCCCTTCCGGAGGGGACGCGGTACCTGGGGTTTCTGGTGGCTCGGGGGGAGTCCCCCGAAGCGGTAGAGGCGGCGTTGCGGGAGGCGCACCGCAGGCTGGCGTTCGTGATTGCCGATGGACCGGCCGGAGAGCCGACGCTCCCGTCGGCCCCCACATCCACGGTGATGCGTTTTTAAGAGGAGTGCTTCCGGATCTCGCCCGCCATCTTTTTGGACCAGGCTTCGAGGCTGGACCCTTGGTCCGCAACGTTGGCCATGCCGGTCATATCGTGAACCCAGACGCCCTGGACCTCGTCCCCGCCGTCCTTCACGGTTTTCTGGACGGTGTCCATTTCCTTGGAAAACCGTTCCACAGGCTGGTCTAAAATCCGCCTGATGGCCCACTTGGTCGTGGGTTTCCCTTCCTCGTCCAAGTCGCAGGCATAATGCACGAGATCCAGCCGGCCGGTTCCCAAGGCCTTGGCCAGCATGCGGTAGGTCGTCCCCTGTTTGGTCTGCACGATCGCGGCCTTGAAGAGCCGCTCCCCCTTTTGGGAGTCGACCTCCAGGGCGGTCAGGTCCTCCATGACCTTGGCCGCAACGTCCGGGGCGGCATTCACTTCACCCATGATTGTATCCTCCTCAGGCAAGACACTCGGCGGTTGGCAAACAGGGCGAGCTTAACAGACTGGTCCGAGTGTCGGCAAGGGCTGATCCGGGCCGGGCTGCGAAGAGAACAACCCGTCGAGAGGGGCGCACTCGCCGGCCTTCCCCGGGGCCGTCCAAAACACCGAAAAGATTCTGCACTTTGGCAAAGGTTTGCTATCATAAGTTCCCATATTCCCATGGAGTTTTCCTTGCTAAGGAGCCCTGTCCCCAGGGCCTCCTGAAAGAGCGTTGATGATCTCGATCACCCCTCGAGCCGTTCAGCGATTGAAAGCCCTGATCACCGAGCATCCGGAAGATCCGATCGTCCGGGTGACGCTCAAAGATCTGGAAGACCATCGGTTGGTCTTCAGCATTTCGCTGGAGTCCGAGATGCATCCGGACGATGAAGCCCAACAGTGCGACGGTCTCACGGTCGCCATCCCGGGCAGCAGCGTCGCCCGGTTGGACGGCGTGACCCTCGATTACCGGGAAAACGAGGGGTTCAAGTTTCTGCATCCAGACCCGCACCAACACGACGGCCAGGACGGCTTTAACATCTTCAATCTAAATTGAGACCGCACGCCTCAGGGCCGGGGCCCGCAGGGGGTGTAGGGGGCCGGGGGTCCGTCCGGGTCTGATCGGCAGAGGCCCGCGGCCTGAGCGAGGCGTCGAGAGACAGGCATGGGATACGAACTGCGAGTCGACCAGCAGCTGTCCGCGCTCAACGCGCTGGCTCGGAGCGACCGGCTGCGGGCCGGTGATGTGGAAGGGACCCTTCGCCAGGCGGCGAAGGTGGCCGCCCAGGCTCTCCAGGTCGGACGGGTCAGCATCTGGCGCTTCACGCCGGATCGCTCCGCTCTCACCTGCCTCGAACTGTATGACCTGGCCACGGACTGCCATTCGTCGGGGATGGAGCTGCCCCTGGCCCACGCGCCGCTGTATTTCCAGGCCCTCCTGACGACCGAGTTGCTTGCCGCCGATGACGTCCGCACCGATTCCCGCACCCAGGAACTCTGGGAGCCCTACATGAAACCGCTCGGTATCCGGTCCATGATGGACGCGCCGGTGTATGTCGCGGGACACGTGGAGGGCGTCCTGTGCCACGAGCATACCGGGCTCCTGCGCCAATGGAAAGCCGATGAAAAGCTGTTCGCCGTCGCCACGGCCAACCTCGTTTCGCAAGTCCTCGAGCAGATCGAGCGGCAGAGGGCGGAGGAAGAGCTCGGGGAATCCCAGCGGACCTACCAGAGCTTGGTGGATTCCATCGACGGCATTGTCTGGGAAATGAACGTCCCGGAATTCCGGTTTACCTTCGTGAATAAACGGGCCGAGGCGATCCTGGGCTACCCGCCGGACCGCTGGCTGAAAGACCTCACCTGGCAGGATCTCATCCATCCGGACGATCTTGATTACGTGTTATCCCTGTGCACCAGGGCCATTGAGGAGAAACGAAACCACGAGATCGAATACCGGGTGCTGGCGGCGGATGGACGGGTGGAGTGGGTGCGGCATATCGCGACGGTCATTGTCGAGCAGGACCATCCCGTCGCCGTGCGGGGGGTTCTGTTGGATATCACCGAACGGAAGAACCTGGAACTGCAATTCCACCAATCCCAGAAAATGGAAGCCATCGGCCGGCTGGCGGGAGGGATTGCCCACGACTTCAATAATTTATTGACCGTGATCACCGGATACAGCCAGCTTCTCCTCGACCGGCTTTCCCATGACGATGCCAACCGCAACGATCTGGACGAGATCAAGCGGGCCGGCAGGCGGGCCACCATCCTCACCCAGCAACTGTTGGCCTTCAGCCGCCGCCAGGTGCTCATGCCCAAGGTGCTCGACCTCAACGGGATCATCTCGGGCATGGACCAAATGCTGCAGCGCTTGATCGGGGTGGACGTCCACCTCGTCACCATCCTGGAATCCGGCCTGTGGGCCGTCAAAGCCGACCCGGGCCAGGTGGAGCAAGTTCTGATGAACCTGGTCGTGAATGCACGGGACGCCATGCCCCAGGGCGGCAAAGTGACGATCGAGACCTCCAATTTGGAGGTCCGGGAGCCCTATCGGCACGGAGAGGTCACGGTCATAAAGGGTTCCTACGTGCAGGTCCTCGTGCGGGACACCGGAATCGGCATGGACGCGGAGACCCAAACCCGGGTGTTCGATCCCTTTTTCACGACCAAGGAGAAGGGTAAGGGCACCGGGCTGGGCCTGTCCACGGTGTACGGGATCGTCAAGCAGAGCGACGGCTATATCTTCCTCTCTAGCGAGCCGAATCGAGGCTCCACTTTTCAAATTCTGCTTCCTCGGGTCCAGGCCGACGTGGACGCGGTGGACAGCCACAAAGAGACGCCGACCCTGCCGGGCGGCTCCGAGACCATCCTCCTGGTGGACGACGAGCCTGGGGTGCGCTCCTTTGTCCAAGACACGCTGCAGCTGCATGGCTACACCGTGTTGCAGGCGCGACACGGGATTGAGGCGCTGCTGGTCGGCAGCCAGCACTCGGGGCCCATTCATCTGCTGCTGGTCGACGTCGTGATGCCCCAAATGAGCGGGCGGGAGGTGGTCAGCTCCCTGTCCCCGGCGAGACCGGACATGAAAGTGTTGTACATGTCGGGTTATGCGGACGATGCGATGCTCCATTTGGGGGTCCTGGATGCGGGCATGCCGTTCCTACAGAAACCCTTTTTGCCGGATGCGTTGATCCGCAAGGTCCGCCTGGTCCTCGATGGCGAGGTGCCGTAGGGAGAGACCGGCCGATCGAGGGGGACCGGCGTCTTTTTTTGTCCCGGGACCGCCGGCGGTGCCTGTCGTTCCGGGCCTGTTTTCTTGCTTTTGGAAAGAGAATGGTCAATAACAGGAAGCCGAGCTTCCTAATTGCCTGCGCCGGCAGGCCTCGTATCCACATCGAGGGCGATTCCGCACGCATCCCGGGTCGGCTCGGGGCGTGACCGCTTCGGTTAATACTTAAAGGACCCGATTGTGGCGCTTGATAGGAGCAACGCTCAGCTGAATGAAGCCAACCGGTTAATATCTATCGGTAAGTTCAGTCGGGCCTCGTCGGTGCTCAAGCAACTGCTGACCGCCCAACCCAAGCATCCCGAGGGGCGCCGGTTGCTCGCCTCGCTTCACCTGAAGATCGGCAACCTGCTGGCTGCCAAACCGGCGTACGAGACACTGGTGAAAGAGGCGTTGGAGCGCGAAGATTATAAGAACGCGGAATCCCTGCTCCGCGAATACCTGGTTTCCGGGCCCCGCTACCTGCCGTTTATCGAGTTGTTGGCCACGACCTGCGAGCAAAAGGGAGACTCCATCGCCGCCGCAATCGAGTATGGCAAGGCGATTGACCTGTTGTTGGAAGACCCTGATCCGGAGCGGCCCAATCTGCCGGCTGAATTGTATGGCAAGGTGAAGCAGATTGCGCCCAGCAGCCAGGTCGTCAGCCGGCTGGCCCCCCAGTTTGAAGCGCCGGCGGAACCCTCGCCTCCTTCTTCTCAACCCGCTCTGCCTCCCCAGCCTGCCTCATCGTCGATCCCGTTTGAGGCTCCAGACCAGGGGCTCGTTCCACCGTCTCCGCCCCCAGAACCAACGGCCCCCCCACCGCCGGTGGAGTCCGTTCCCCCTCCTCCTGTTCAAGAGCCGGCCCCTATGACCGTGGCTCCTCCACCGAGCTCCGTGCCCAGTCCGTCCGGGTTGCGCCTCGAACCTGCCAACACCAGCTCGGTTCCTCCATCTGAAGAGGTTGCGGAGGAGGTTCCCCAAGTGGTCATAGAAGAGCCTGTGGCCGAGCCGGACGTGCCCGAACCAACGGCCCAAAGCCCGGTGACTGTCGCTCCCGTGCAAGAGGAACTCGAACCGGAAGTGTCGGCACCGGAAGTTCAGCCGGATATACCCTCTGCGGTGGAGACACAAGAAGAGGAACCGGTCTCTTCTGAGGTAGGGACTGCTGGTTTAGAGGAGCCGGCCGAACCCCCACTGGAGACAAGGTTCAAGGAGGAGGCCCTTTCCCTGCAACCGTCCTCCGAACCGGCCTTGTCGGTGGATCAAGGCTCCGCCCCCATTGTTGAAGAGGAAGTCGAAGAGGATCTGGTCGAAGAACCGGCAACCGAAATTCCGCAAGGCAAAACCCGTCAGAAGGCCCCGGCCCTTCCCAGTCCTTCCGGGCGGCGTCGGAAGACCCGCGCGCAACGGCGAATCAGCGGGTCGGCGTTTATCACCCGCTGGATTCAAGCCGGCCGAGCCTTCAGTCGATGGCTCGGCGTCGGGGCCATCATGGCCCTGGTGCTTCCAATACTCCTCCTTGGCGGCACCGTCTTGGCCTGGCTGTTCACGGAGGAAAAACCCAACGCAGCCTTCTCTTCTCTCCGGGATGCGCCACCCCAATCCATGGTCGATTACAAGCGCAACGGCTATTTCCTCCTGTTCGGGTTCGGCGCGGGACCTTTGATGGATCCCGTGCAGGCCGGCTATGAATTGTGGTTGGGGAAAGAGGCCAACTCCGATTCCGGATGCTTCGATCCCACCATGGAAACCTCAACCGATATTCGGTTCCAAGGGGACCGGAACGCCCTTTCCGAGTGGTATGCGTCGCCTGATCCGGTCGCCCAGTTTCAATTCCAGGCTCCGACGATCGCCAGCTGGATCGGTCCCAATAACCTGCTGTTGAACCGATACCGGCGGTGGTTCACGATGGGGTTTGAAGATTGGGGGTTCGGCCATCCGGGCAATCCACAATGCGCCCAGATCCTCCCCACGCATCGTCTGTTTGTCGCGGAGGGATTTGCGCAAGGTGACATCGCCCGAGGGCTGGCCATCCTGGAAGTGGACCTGACCGCGTGGCGCGCGGTGTTGGGATATGCCAAGACGCTCCCTCTCAAGGTCCTGGCCATTGAGGCGGTGCGGGATGATGCCGCGATCCTGTCCGGCCTCTTGGCCAGGCCGGGTCTCAACCCGGAAATCTTGCCGGACTTGATGCGATTGACCCGGGGCTTGGATCAAGAACAACGGAGCCTTCGCTGGCCCATCCAGCATGAGTTCGCCAAAGAGGCGAAGCGAACCCAGACCGGACGGCGGAAGGACGAGGAAGGGCCGCGGTCCCTGCTGATTCAGGTGCTGCAGGTCATGCCCGTGCCGGCCCAAAAAATCCTCAACGGGCATGCCGATTATTATCAGGCGTTGGTCAAGGCCACCGAGGAGAACCAAGGGACCTTGCCGCGTCTGTATGCGTTTGCCAATACGCCTCCCAGAACCTTGTTGGATTATCTGGTCAATCCCGTGGACAATATCCTGTTGGTGGAGTCTAAGCCTCACTGGGAGGCCTATCTGGGGGATATCCAGGAGTTGGATGTCCGCCTCCGCCTGGCCGGACTGCAGGCCCGGGTGTGGACCGCCAGCGATGACAAAGAGGTCATGGCCCGCATCGCCGAAGCCGGCTCGGGTTTTTTTGATCCGTTCACGGGATTGCCGATGTTGGTCAATCTTCCGGCCCGCGTCCTCTACAGCGTCGGAAGGGACGGTCGGGATGATAATGGAGATCCCTCGCTGGACATCACGGCGCCCCTCTTGGTCAAGCGCTTCTAACTCCCGGCCGGCGTGTTCCCTGCCCTCAAGGTCGGCTGAGTCCATACGATCATGACGTTCCGGTCCCGGACCAGGCGCGTTTCAACCGGTGCCTTCTTGGAGTCGCGGTTCCAGCTGCGCGCCAATGGCACCACCGTCCGGACCGAACTCCTCGCGGGGCTCACCACTTTTCTCTCGCTGTCCTACATCTTGTTTGTCCAGCCGGCGGTCCTGTCCTCCGCGGGCATGGACTTCGGGGCGGTCCTGGCGGCGACCTGCCTCGCCAGCGCCTTGGCGACCTTCTTGATGGGGGTGTATGCCAACTACCCCATTGCCTTGGCGCCGGCGATGGGACACAACGTCTTTTTTGCGGTGACGGTGTGTGGCGCGGTGGAGGCAGGCGGCCTGGGGTTTCGGTGGGAAACCGCTCTCGGCGCGGTGTTCATCTCGGGAGTGGCGTTTCTCCTGCTGGCTCGATTTGGATTCCGAGAACGCCTGCTCAATGCGATCCCCAACTCCCTGAAACATGCCACAGCCGTCGGAATCGGGCTGCTGATCGCGTTTCTGGGTTTGCAATGGGCCGGAGTGGTGGTCGGGCGACCAGGGATTTTGGTGGGATTAGGCGACCTGGGAAGTCCTCCCGTCTTGCTGGCCCTCTTCGGCCTGACGGTGACGGGGATATTGGTCGCGAGAGGAAACCGCGGGGCGATGTTGTGGGGAATGTTCGCCACGACTTGCCTCGGGCTTTTGACCGGCTTGATCAACTATACCGGCCTGGTCAGCGCGCCCCCCTC
>JBFFYZ010000012.1:0-13655 GCA_041568895.1 Nitrospiraceae bacterium | reverse complement strand
GAACGCATTGCCGACCGGGTCGTGGCGGTGTTCAGCAAAGAATTTCCCGACAACCATTTTGTGGTGGATTCCTCCACCGAAATCGGCCCGACCATCGGCAAAAAACTGCAACAGGATGCCCTGATCGCGATCGCCATCTCGTTGGCCGGGATTATCCTGTACATTGCGGCCCGGTTCGAGTTTCGATTCGGAATAGCGGCCGCCATCGCGACCTTCCACGACGTGCTGGCCGTGCTGGGCGGTTTTTATATCCTGGATAAGGAAATCACTCTTCTGGTGGTGACGGCGCTGCTGACCCTCGCCGGCTATTCGCTTACGGACACCGTGGTCGTGTTCGACCGGATTCGGGAAAACCTCCGTACGCGCCGCCGGGACCGTATCGAAGTCGTGATCAACAACGGCATCAACCAAGTGCTGAGCCGGACCATCATCACCTCCGTGACGGTGATCCTGGTGCTCATTCCCTTGACCGTCGCCGGGGGGGAAGTCCTCCACGATCTGGCCCTGGCCCTTCTGTGGGGGGTGATCATCGGGACCTATTCCTCGGTCTTTGTGGCCAGCCCGGTCCTCCTGATCTGGCCGGGCGGGGAGGGAAGGCTGCTCAAGCGGGGGTAATCAAGAGGGTTTCTTGGCGGCAATAAGGTGTTACCTCAGCTTGACATCGGCAAGAGCGTGAATGAAAATGAGGACTTAGGACCCCTCTTCATGTTACCAAAATGAAACTCTGGGGACAGTCCCACAACCTCCAGCGGAAAGTTATCGCGGCCATCGTCCTGGTGGGCCTGCTGCCCCTGACCCTCTCTCTGATCCTCACCTACATCGAGCAACGCCGGGCGCTCCGGGAAACCATCGGGGCCAATTTCAAGGAACTTGCCGTCGAGACGGCCCGCCGGATCGAAATGCAGCTGACCCGGGGGATCAACGAGGCCGAACAACTGGCCACCGTGCCGTTCCTTCGCACGGCGGTCACCGAAGCCAACCGGAGTTATGTGGGAAAGGAAGAGCACCGGGTGCAATCCATGATCCGGGATTGGCAGCAGCGCTGGCGCGATCGGGAGCGGCAGGGGGAATTTCCGGTCTTTATCAATCGCATCGTCACGAATTACCTCATTCGCTGGCATGACATCCGGAAGTCGGACTACGTGGGGATCCTCTTGACGGACAACCGGGGAGCCTTGGTCGTCAGCTCAATTCCCCAGGTGGAATATTATTACGGCAAGGCCGCCTGGTGGCAGGCCGTCTTCAACCAAGGACGCGGGCAGACCTATGTGAGCGACATTTACTTCGAGCCCTCCTTTGGCACCCACGTCCTCAACGTCTCGGTCCCGATCATGGACGAAGCTCGGCGGGAGGCCATCGGGGCGGTGTCCGTGCTCCTGAGGCGGGACTCCCTCTTTCGAGCCGTCTCCGACGTGACCATTGGCGATACCGGCCACGCCATGCTCATGAATTCTGACGGGACCCCCATCATCTGCCCGGTCCTGGCGCCCGAGGAGCACTCGGTCACGTCCGCCCTGATCCGGGAAATCAACGCACCCCTGGCCGGGTGGGTCGTGGCGGCCGACGATGCCCATGGCGGGAAGAACGGGATCGTCGGGTTTGCTCCCCTGCGGTTAGGCGACAAACTGGGATCCACCAGTCTCGGTGGCAAGCGCTGGATGACCTTCGTGCGCCAAAACCCCCAAGAAACCTACGCTCCTCTGGATCAATTGCTGGTCCAGGTGGCGGCCTACGGGCTGGTGGTGCTGGCCGTGCTCTGGGGCACCGGAGTGATCGTCGCCCGCCGGATTGTCCGACCCATTCGGGTGCTTCAGGAAGGGGCCCAGGTGATCGGAAGCGGAAACCTCGACCATACCCTGTCGGTTCGGACGGGAGACGAGATCGAACAACTGGCCGACGCCTTCAACAAAATGGCCGCCAATCTCCGGCTCTCTTTTCACCAGATCGAACAGCGGATGGCGGACATCCGCCGGCTGGAAGAAAAGTATCGCGACTTGATTGAGAACTCGCCGGAGATGATTCATCAGGTCGATAAGGCCGGACGGTTTGTGCACGTGAATAAGACCGAACTGGAGAAGCTCGGCTACACCCTCGAAGAGATGCTCGGCATGCATCTCTGGGACATCGTCCCCAAGGGCAAAGAGCCGGAGATCCTTTCCTTTCTGGAGCACATGATGGCTCAGGGGCGGGGCCACATGGAGACGGTGTTCCTCGCGCGGGATGGCAAACGGATCGACGTCGAGATCCACTCCACGGCACTCTTCGATCTTGAAAGCGGCGGCCTGGTGTATTCCCGGGCCTTCGTCCGGGACATCACCGAGCGGAAAGCGCTGGAGCAAAGGGTCCAGCAATACACCAGTCAACTCGAACAGGCTGTTGCGGAACGGACGCAGCAGCTGTCCGTGTCGGAGCGGCGATATAAGGCCTTGTTCGATCTGGCGGCCGATTCGGTGGTGATGGTCGATGCCCAGGGCCTGGTGGTGGCCGTCAACAAGCGGGAGGAGCAGACACTGGGCTATACCGAAGGCGAGGTGGTCGGCCGACCCTTCCTGGATCTGGTTGAAGCCCGGTTCCGTGACGGCACCCAAGGCCTGATCGGAAAGATTGTCTCAGGGGAACGCCAGGTGCCCACGGAGGAAATCGAAGTCCTGAGCCGGTCGGGACGGTTCACGCCGGTGGAAATGGACCTGATTCGCATCGAGGACGGACCGGAACCGTCGGTCATGGTCCAGCTCCGGGATATCACCGAGCGCAAGCGTCTGGAACAACGCCTCCAGCACTACAGCGAGGAGCTGGAGCTGAAAGTGCAAGAGCGGACCCGCGAAATCGAGGAGACCAAGCACTACCTGGAAAACCTGTTGGAAAACGCCAACGATGTGATTTACACGCTGGATCGAGACCAGCATTTCACCTATGTGAACAACAAGGTGGAGGCCTGGGGCTATGCAAAGGAGGACCTGATCGGGCGGCCTTACCTGTCCCTCCTCTCCAAGCGCCATCGGGGACGGCGCTTAAAGAGCACGCTGGATATCGGAGCCAAGCAGGTGTACGAAGTCGAAGTGATGAGCAAAACCGGAGAAACCCGGGTCGTGATGGTCAGCGTATCCCCCTTGTTCGATTCGAGGTCCAAGATCCAGGGAGTGCTCGGTATCGCCCGGGACATCACGGAAACGAAGAAGCTCGAGCAGCAGATCATGAACTCCGAAAAGCTCGCCTCGATCGGCAAACTGGCGTCTGGGGTCGCGCACGAAATCAATAACCCCCTGGGGGGCATCCTGTCCTGCCTGTATAACCTTCGCAAGGGGACGGTGTCCCCGGACAGGCAGGAGGAATATTTGGTATCCATGGAGGACGGCTTGCGGCGGGTGCAGAAGATCGTCCGCCAATTATTGGATTTTTCCCAGCAATACGAACCGGAACTCTCCTTTGCCGACCTCAACGGCATCGTGGATCGGGTCTTGGTGTTGACGAACCACACCTTCACGGCCAACCAGGTCCGGCTGGCCAAACATCTTCAGTCGGACCTGCCGCCCGTGCTGGTGGACCGGCACATGATCGAGCAGGTGTTGATGAATCTGATTTTGAATGCGGTGCAGGCTATTCGGAGCGGCGGTGTCGTGACGATCAAGACGGTCGCGACGGACGACGTGTGCAAAATCTTGGTGGAGGATACCGGTTGCGGCATCCCGTCCCACCTGTTGTCCCGCATCTTTGACCCCTTCTTTACCACCAAGCCGACCGGGGAGGGGACGGGACTCGGGTTGTCGGTGAGTCTCGGGATTGTGGAGCGGCACGGCGGCAGGATTCTGGTGGAGAGCGAAGTCGGCAAGGGGACCCTGTTTACCGTGTGCCTCCCGCTCTCTCGGGATCGGTGTGAGGTGGGGAGGGTTCAGTGAGGCCATCGACCATCTTGATCATTGACGACGAGCCCCTGATTCGGCTCTCCATGATGGATGCCCTGAAAGCCGTCGGGTACGAGGTGCGCGCCGCGGCGACCGGGCAGGAAGGCCTGGACCTGCTTAAAAAGGAGTCGTTTGACATTGTCGTGACGGACCTGCGCCTGCCGGGGGCCGACGGCTTGGATGTGCTCCAGGCCTGTAAGCAGCGTTCCCCGCGCACCGAGGTCATCGTTATCACGGCCCATGGCTCCGTGGAGACGGCCGTGGAGGCCATGAAGCGTGGGGCCTATGACTACATCACCAAGCCGTTTCTCATGGATGAGCTCCTGCTGATCGTGGACCGGGTCACGAAGGTGTTGGCCCTGCGCCAGGAAAATCTTCTGCTGCGGGAAGAGCTCGAAGGGAAGTTCAGCTTTCAAGGCATTCTGGGCAAAAACGAACGGATGCGGGACGTGCTGGAGAAGATCAAGCTCGTCTCGGGATCCGATTCGCCCGTGTTGATCGTGGGAGAAAGCGGAACCGGCAAGGAACTGGTGGCGAATGCCATTCATCGCAACAGCGCCCGGCGGGACAACGCCTTGGTCAAGGTGAGTTGTGCGGCCTTACCCGAGGTTCTCTTGGAGGCGGAACTGTTTGGGAGCGAAAAGGGGGCGGTGGCCGGGTCCGTGCGTCAACGTCGGGGGCGGTTTGAATTGGCCCACAAGGGCACGCTGTTTCTCGACGAAATCGGGACCCTTCCCCCGGTCGCGCAAGGCAAGCTCCTCGGGGTCCTCCAAGAACACCAGTTTGAGCGGGTGGGGGGGAGCCATGCCATTGAGGTGGACGTGCGGCTGGTTTGTGCCACCCAAAAAGACCTGAGCAAGGAAGTCCAAGCCGGCCGGTTCCGGGAGGATCTCTTTCTCCGGCTGAACGTGGTGCCGGTGCTGTTGCCCCCCTTGCGGGAGCGCCGGGAGGACATCATGATTATCGCCGAGTTCTTGCTCCAGTCTCGGGCGGCTCGGGCAACCAAGAACTTGAAAGGGTTTTCCCAGCCGGCCCAGGAGTTGCTTTTGCGGTACTCCTTCCCCGGCAATGTCCGGGAATTGGAGACCATGGTGGAACGGGCCGTGACCCTCTGCCGAGACCATGAGGAGGTGCTTGGCTGGCAGCTGTGCGGGTTTTCCTCCTGCCCGTTCCTGGGAGGGGCGCCGCAAGATGCCTGCGGGTTCTGTCGGGAAGGCCTCTCGGCCAAGGGAGAACGAGCCAGTGAGGGGGTGCCCGATTCCCTTGCCCAGGCGCGAGAGCAGTTCGAGCGGCAACACATCCTGTCGGTTTTGGAGCGGGTGCAGGGCAGCCGGACGGAAGCCGCCAAGGTCCTCGGGATGTCCCGGAAGGCCCTGTGGGAGAAATGTAAGCGCTACGGCATCTCGTCGGGCAAGTCCGACGCGGACGAGGAGTAGAGGCGGGCAGGAGAAACCCTCTGCCTATTCGGTAGGCTCAGCGCCCCCTTCCCAGAGTTTGATCGTGCGGTCCCAGGAAGCACTCGCGAACCGCATGCCATCCGAAGAAAAGGCCAAGCCGCGGACCCCGCCGGTGTGCGCCTTCAACGTGCGGAAATGGCGGCCGGTGGCGATATCCCAGAGCTTGATCGTCTGATCGTCACTGGCGCTGAGGAGCACCTTGCTGTCGGGTGACACCGCAAGGGCCCGAACCCATCCCGAATGCCCCTTCAGGGTCCGGACCTCGTTGAGCTGGGGCATTTCGAAAAATTTGATTGTCGTGTCCCGGCTGCCGGTGATCAACAGCTTGCCGTCGGGAGTGAAGGTCATCGCCCCGATCCAGTATTCCATCGGTTTTTGGAATCCGCCCTCATCCTCCACAAAGTACCCGCGCGTGTCGGTGGTGTCGTAGTCCGTCACCTCCAGCCAATGACCGTTGTGGAGGACCTTTTCCTCCCCGCTGGGGAGGATCTCCCAGAGCTTAATTTTGCCGATGTCGCTTCCCGTGGCGAGGTGGACGCCGTCCGGACAAAAGGCCACGCAGACCGACCAGTGGTGGTCATACTGGTCCTTGCCGAGCAGGGTCATGAGTTCCGTACCCGTCGTCACTTCCCAGAGCTTGATGTCCTTATTATGGGCTCCCCGAGCCAGCATGAGGCCGTCCGGAGACAGGGACAGGCTGCAGACATTGTGGTCGTAGCGGGTAAACAGCAGTTTAATCGGCTCGCCGGTTTTAGGGTTCCAGATCCGAATCGTCCGGTCGTCGCTCCCGGTGATCAAGGTCTGGCCGTCGGGAGAAAACAAGGCGGCTCGAATGTCGTTGGTATGACCGCGGAGGGACCTCAGCAAGCGACCGGTTTCAATGTCCCAAATGCGTACGTGCCGGTCGACCCCGCCGCTGGCCAGCATCTGCCCATCGGGCGAAAAAGCCACGGCCCAAATTCCATGGGAATGGCCCCGAAAGGTTTTGATGTCCCGGGTGCTGGTTTTCCAGTAGTCCAAAAAGTCGACAGGGGGGCTGCCTGGGTCGCCCTGGGGAATCGACCCGGGTTGCACCCCGGCCACACCGGGCGACGAGGATGAATCGGCCATACTCATATCCCTTTTCTCCCCCGCCAGGCGTGCCCTCTTTCGAGCATTTGCAAAACCTGCGGGGGGATGACTATAATTGATTCTTTACTCGAGCGGTATCTTAAGAGACGCCTCAAGACCAAGTCAAGCCGCGCCAGGCACAACCGGAGAGTCTCACCAATGGAAATCAGGTTTCAGCCGGCCCTTCTTCAGGAAGTCATCGACTCCTTTGTTGAAAAAACCGAACGAGAAGGGGACCCCACTTATTACAAGGAATTCCACGAGTTAGCCGACCCCATCTACGAGAAGTTTTCGTTGGATGACCGGGAAGGGGAATTTAAGAAGCTGTACCAATACCTGTTCGGGACGTGGGGATTCTCGGACATCATCCGCGATGCCTTCTTGGAGTTCCCCGACCTGAAGGAGAAAATCGGGATCGTCTTGGTCAAAGGGGTGTTGAAAGAAGACCAGGAGGGGGTGGACATCCTCAGGAAGTGGGGATCGGTGGAGCAGGATTTAGCCAAACAGTTCGAGGAAAAGGGGCTCAAGGGGGTGGGGATCAAGCTGATTCCCCGCCGGTTCTACGATCCTGCCCTGACCCGCTACTGCCGTCATGAGTTGTCCCACATCTCGGATATGCTGGATCCCACCTTTAACTATGACCCTGACACCAAGGTCGGTCAAAATCCCGGCGAAGAGTCGCTCATCCTGCAGCGGTATCGCGTGCTCTGGTGTCAGACCATCGACAGCCGATTGGCTCGGGCCGGAAAAGATCCGATGCTGAGCAAGGAAGATCGGTTCCGTGAGTTCCGGTCCTGGTACCGGAAAATTTCCCCGGCGCAGCTCAAGTCGGTGTTCGAGGGCCTATGGCAAACCGACTACCTGACGCACTCTGAATTGGTCGAAATGGCCTCGGATACCGTGCGGATCATGGAGCGGGCGGTTGATATCGACGGCGCAGAAGTCCCCGCGGTTCAGCAAAAGGTCATTTTGATGCCCGGGTTTCCCTGCCCACTCTGCCGATTTCCGACCTATTCGTGGGTGGAAGACCTCGACGTCAGAGTGGAAAAATACGTGCTGGACTTCATCCGTGAAAACCATCCCGGATGGGATACGGAATTTGGCGCCTGTGATCGGTGCGTCGAGGTCTACAAGCTGCGGGCTGATGGAGTTACGTAAGGGCCAGGAAGGGCAGGCATGACCGACGATCCCCAGTACGGGCGGCGGAAATTTTTCAAAGAGTCCGTGCTGTCGATGGCCAGGGCCGCCCAGGAGTTCGTCAAGCATCGGGATACGCCCCCCGAAAAACCCAAACCGACTCCTCGAACGGACGGGCTTCGACCACCTGGTGCGGTGACGGAAGCGCTGTTTCGCGTGCGGTGTACCCAATGCGGGGATTGCCTGAAAGCCTGCCCCTACGGCACCATCAAGGTCAGCGAGGCGGACGGCTTCCCCGTCATTTATCCAGACCAAATTCCCTGTTACCTGTGCGAAGACTTTCCCTGCATTGGAGCTTGCGGGGAGGAGGCCCTTCTGCCGGTGAAGGGGCGCGATCAGGTCCGCCTGGGTTTGGCCGTGGTCTCCCATGCCCTGTGCACGGCCGGCCAGGGCTGCCATGCCTGCGTCTCCCAGTGTCCCATGAACGCGCTCGCGATGGATTTTGGGGCCTATCGGCTGAGGGTGTTGGAAGACCGTTGTGTCGGGTGCGGAATCTGCGAGCAAACCTGCAAAACGGTCAATGATAAGATCGCCATCAAGGTCTCCCTGGTCAGCCTGTAAAGGGGCCAGAATAGGCCAGGGGAAGGGGTCCAAGGCCCTGGACCATGAACGGCAGAACCCTTGGATTGTCGCGGGCTCTTGCCCAAACCGGGGGTCTTTTAATACCGGTTAGTTCGCGCTTGACTTCCCCCATCCGGTTTGCCTATGATACGCGAGCTTGCGCCAAAAG
Source organism: Nitrospiraceae bacterium (assembly GCA_041568895.1). Taxonomy (GTDB): domain Bacteria; phylum Nitrospirota; class Nitrospiria; order Nitrospirales; family Nitrospiraceae; genus JBFFYZ01. Next base: position 5,259 of record JBFFYZ010000012.1, on the reverse strand, counting down.
CCTGGGGGAATGGAGGCGCTTTGGGCCATAGGAACCAGGCCCATTTGGTCCTTTGCCTTAGGCTTAAGGAGGTAATGAATGAGTGCACATGCCAAGGAAACCGAGGTGAAAAGGGTGGAGCCGGGGAGCCTCGGAGCCACCACCGGGTCCTTGAAGGACTCACCGGCGGTTGAACGGGCGTTGGGGCGTAGCAAAATTTATCTCCTGATTTCTTGGAGCCTGCTGTACCCCGAAGATGATGAGTTTTTGGATTATGTGCAAAGCGGGGAATTTGTCGAAGACGGTCGGTCCGCGGTTGAGAGCATGAGCAAAGCTCTGGATGGAGTCGGTGGGGAGCGGGCCAAGGCCAAGCTTGCCGCCATCTCCAAGCACTTGGATGAAATTGAAGGCTTGGTGGCTTCCGAGTGTGTCAACTGGCAATTGTCGGACCTCCAAGCCGAGCATCGTCGGGTTTTCAGTAACGTCATTACCCTCGATTGCCCACCGTACGAAACCCTCTTTGGTAACGACCACGTCTTTGCGCAAGCCCACGTCATGGGCGACATTGCCGGTTTCTACAAAGCCTTTGGCGTGGAACTATCCAGGGACATCCATGAGCGCATTGACCACCTGAGCGTGGAACTGGAGTTCATGCACTTCCTGGCCTACAAGGAATCCTACGCGCGGTGCCATGACGGTGCGGAGAAGACGCAGGTCGTGGTAGACGCGCAGAAAAAGTTCGTGAAAGACCATATCGGACGGTGGGTTCCCCTCTTTTGCCGAATGCTTTCCAAAAAAGCCGACTACGGGTTCTTCAAGTCCATCGCCGAATTGTCCTATGATTGGATGGATTTTGATGCCGCGTATCTTGGTGTGAACCCCCAGCCCTATACCGAGGCGGAATACCGGCCGGCGACCTTCAACGCCCCGGAGGGGCAGTCCTATGAGTGCGGGGCGCAAGACCAGGGGAACGAATTGAATATGTTGTTGGACGAGGTAGGGGCTCAATCATTTATGGATCATCAAAAAGAAAAGGAGGATTCCGGACCGTCCGGGACCGCATAGGGAAGGTCCTTTTTGTACTAATTCTGTTCACGCATAGGCGAATTGATCGTTGTTGAATGAAGCGTTGTTGTTGCAGTTTTTCTTAATCTTTATGGGAGGAGGGCATATTTATGAGAGTAGTGCAGACCCGGAGTAAAACACTGGTGTTTGGCATTCTTCTCTCTGCCCTGGTGGTCGGTTTCATGCTGACCCTCGGGCAGGTGCCGCTTGCTGTCAGCCAGCCGGTTACGATTCCGGTCAAGGCGATCAAGGGGCCGATTCCAATGGATGGAGCGAACCCTGTCTGGGAAGGCGTTCCGGGTGTGGTCGTGCCGCTGAGCGGCCAGACCATCACGACTCCCATGCACCCGAACATCTCCGTCAAAACGGTGTTCGTAAAAGCGGTCACCAACGGGAAGGAAATCGGTTTCCGGTTGGACTGGTCCGATCAGACAAAGAACGATACCACCATTGGGCCTCAGGATTTTCGTGACCAGGCCGCGCTCCAATTCCCGGTGAACGTGTCGGGCGCGCCCCCCTTCCAGTGTATGGGGCAGTCTGGCGGGACCGTGAACATCTGGCGGTGGAACGCCGAGTGGCAGAAAGACCTCGGCAAGGACAGCGCCGGCATGTGGGACGTGGACGATCAATATCCCGGCATCTTCTGGGACTACTACTTTGAAGAGCCGGCGGGCGGCGTGACCTACCCGGACCGAATTGGACGGAGCCTCGGGCCCTTCAATCCGGGAATCTGGTCAGGGAACATTCTGTCCGACCCAACCCTGCGGATCAGTTCCGTGGAGGACCTTAATGCCAATGGGTTCAGCACGCTGACCACGCAGGCCCATCAGGACGTGATCGGTAATGGACTCTGGGAGCCGGCCGGATCCATCAAGGGCGGCTGCTGCATGGGTCCCTCGTGGCGTATTGTGGTGAAGCGGCCGTTGACCACCAGCGATCCTAACGACGTGCAGTTCAAGTCCGGCGCGACCGTCCCCGTGGCCTTTGCCGTGTGGGATGGCAACAACGTCGAGCGGAACGGAATGAAGGGGATCTCGACCTGGTTCACCTTGAAGCTTCCGTGAGGGATGGCGCGCCCTCAGGGCCTGTTGCCCCGAGGAAGCGTTGCCGGCCCTGTCAAAGCTTCAAAAGCTAAACAAAGAAGCCCCGGCCACTCGTGAGACGTCATCGCGAGGCTTGGCCGGGGCTTTTTTGTATGTATTGTGGACCGGAGTCCTTCGGGAAGAGCGAATTCGGGGCAATCTCGGCAACTTCCGTGAAAAGGAAGGAAAAACGGGTAAACCCGGTTGCATTTGAAAGAGCCGCAGGTGTATAACAAACACAAGGATTTTTCGAAGGTTTTTCCCCAATAGCCATCAAGAAACCTGGGGTCGGATATGAAGATCTCCCTGGTATTTCCTCCAACCTGGCACCCCTCTCAGCCCTACCTGAGCCTGCCTTCCTTAACGGGCTTTTTGAGCCAGGCGGGGGTGAAAAACGTCACGCAACGGGACCTTGGGATCGAGGTTCTGGATACTTTCCTGACCCGAGACTATGGGCAGGAAGTCTATGCCAAAATTCAGGACAAGGTGAAAAGGCTGGAGCGGGGGCGGACGGGCGAGACCGGGCCCTCCAGCGAAGAACACTATGCCCGCCTCGTCGAGTCCTTGGACCGCTTCCCGTACCTGATCGATCGGATCGAACCCGCGAAAGAGTCTCTGCGTGGGGAGGAATTCTACGATGTGGAACGGTACCGGGAATGCCTGTTCCTGATTGATAAGTGGCTGGAGTTTATTTCAACGTTGTATTTTCCGACCCGGATCTCGGTGGTCGATAACCAGTTCGGCAGCTATTCGATTTACTCCTCCAAGGACCTCCTCAAGGCCATTCGGGACGAGGAGCAGAATCCCTACGTGGACATTTTTCGGTCCACGTTCCTTCCTTCCATCTTGAACGACCAGCCGGACCTGGTGGGAGTCTCCATTACCGCAACCTCCCAGATCATTCCCGGGCTGACGCTGTGCCGGCTGATTAAAGAGACCCGTCCGGACCTCCACCTGACCATCGGCGGCAGTATTTTCACCCGATTGGTGGATAACCTGAGGCGGTGCTCCAGCCTGTTCGAGTTGACCGATGATTTTGTAGTCTTCGAAGGGGAAACGGCCTTGTTGGAATTGGTCAACCAGCTGGAGGGGCAGCGGAATTTCAGCAAGGTTCCCAACCTGATCTATCGCCAAAACGGAAAGATTACGGTCAATCAGCCGTTTTATTCGGAAAACATCAACGACTTGCCCGCCCCCAACTATGATGGATTTCCCCTAGGCCGCTACCTCGCCCCGAAAACGGTCTTGCCGGTCCAATTTTCTCGGGGTTGCTACTACAAGGACTGCGCCTTTTGTGCGCTCACCCTCGACCACCAGAACTTCAGGCAAAAGGACCCGGGGCGGACGGTCGACGATTTGCAACAGTTATCCGAAAAATACGAGACGGCCTACTTTTTCTTCACGGACGAGTGTTTGGCCCTGTCTCCGACCAAGCGACTTTGCCAGCAGATTCAGGACCGAAATTTGAATCTCCAATGGACCGCGGAGATGCGGTTTGAAAAGAATTTGTCGCGGGACCTTCTGACTCAGATGCGGGACGCGGGCTGCCTGAAAATTGTGTTCGGCCTGGAGTCCTATAACCAGCGCGTCATGGATTTCATGAAAAAAGGGATCAAGCAGGAGAGTGTCCAGCGCATCACCAGCGACTGCTTGGATCTGGGGATCGCGATCCACTGTTACGTGATCGTCGGGTTTCCGACCGAACAGGAGCCCGAAGCCCTGGACACGATGAACTTTATTGTGAACAATACCCGCCTCCACTCGTCCTACGGTTTTTCCTGCCAGCCCTGTCTGTTCGATCTGGAGAAAGAGGCCCCCATCATGAGCGATCCCGGGAGTTATGGGATTCGTCGCATCATGCGGCCGGCCTCCGAGGATTTAAGCCTAGGGTTCTTTTATGAAGTGCAGGAGGGGATGACCCCGGAACAGGCCGAACGGGTGTATCAGCACGTGTATGAGAAAATCAGCGAAGTCGTGGAGGAGCTCCCGTTTAACTACTCGATGGCGGATGGCCTGCTCTACATTGCTCGGGCTAAAGCGAAGGCCCAGCAAGTCCCCCAGCCCACCGGATCCTGAAGCAGGACTTGGTGCCCTACAGGGACTCGAACCTAGAGGGGCTCGGGTAGTTACGTAGTGGCAGGGGGCCTGTCCCCCTGGTGTCGGGTTGACGGTGTTGGACCCGTTTCGATATAATCCGCCGGCCACAAACGTCGGATTTTTTGGACTTTTAGCCTTGGAAAGAGGGGCTGCCAGAGGTCATGGCCGAAGCGCTCGCGCCGGACAAAGGAGGTGGCAAACTCGGAGAGCAGGGACTGCTCTTCGAATACACCGTTAAGGTCCTCCTCGTCGCCGGCCTTCTCGAGCTCGTGCTCTACCGCCTCGTCTCCCGGCTGGGGATGCATTTGAGCAAGGTCGCCGAAAAGCACGAATCTGTCCGCCTGCTTTTCGAAACCCTCTCCTCCGTCGGCTTCACCCTGTTGAATGTCGTGTCCATTCTGGTCTTCCTGGCCCTGTTCGTCTTGTTGTTGAATCGGATGCGGGGAGGGGAGGCTGGGGTCTTGGGCCGCCTGGTGGTTCCCGCCCTGTCCCTGCTCGTGTTGCTGACCATGGTCTATCTCGTCTTCCCTCCCGCAATGCTCGGCTCCATCGTGTATAACGTGGTGGCCGTGGTGGTGCTTTTAATCGTTTCGACGGAGTATATGCAGCACCACCGGTCTTGGAGCCAGCGGACCATGATGGCTTCCTTCATTTTGGGGATCATGGGGTGGCTCTACTACCAAACCATTTCGACGATCTTCGGCTATTTCAACCTCACCTCCGTTCCGCCGTTGGCCCACGAGTTCAACCGGGCGGGAGAAGCCTTCATGGTGCTGGCCAGCGTCCTCGTGTTGTGGGCCTACGGACCCCCGACGTTTCGGACGAATAATAAACGGCAGCGCATGCGCGTGATCCTTTTTGCCTTGTCCGCCGGGGTGGTCTTTTTCGGCTTACTGTTCATGGATTTTTTCCTCGTCCGGTATGATCCCGCGGTGGCGGAAAGCGTTCGAAAGGCCGGCCAAGGCATCGGGTGGATCTTTCAGATGGGCATGGGGTACACTTTTTACCTGCCCTTTGCCTTCTATGTGGCCGGTCT
>JBFFYZ010000011.1:0-13986 GCA_041568895.1 Nitrospiraceae bacterium | reverse complement strand
CCCGGCCTGGAACGCCTGCTCACGATCTGCGGCTACTCCGTCCACAATCTGGTGGCCTTCGGGGATGCGGAGAACGACCTGTCCATGTTCAATCTGGCCGAGGTGGCGGTTGCGGTCGGCGATGCCCTCCCGTCGGTCAAGGTCAAGGCCGATGTGGTGGCGGAACGCCCCGGCCCCGCCGGCATCCTGGAAATTCTGACCCGCTATCCCCTGGCCAAGCAATTCCTCGACTTCCCCCTGCAGCGGGAACGCCCGATTTCGCTGGGGCAGGACGAGACGGGTCGCGACGTGACGGTTCCGGCCTCCCGGCTGGCCGGCCGCAACCTGGGAGTGTTCGGCGATTCCGGCACGGGAAAATCCTGGCTGGTCGGCCTCCTGGCCGAAGGCTTGCACCACGGGGAATACCAGGTCCTGTTGCTCGATCCCGAAGGGGATTTTCGGGGACTACGGGCCCTGCCCCGGTTCGTCGCGCTGAGTGGGGACGAGGGGTCCCTACCGGCCCCTTCCGCCGTGGTGGCCCTCTTGGAAGAAAGCGGGGTCTCCGCCGTGCTCGATCTCAGCGGGTACCCCTTAAGCCAGCGTCCGCGGTACCTGGCGGACCTGATGCGCGCCTTGCGGCCCCTGCGGGAACGGAAATACCGCCCGCATTGGATCGTGTTCGAAGAGGCCCAACAATTTCTTCACCCGTTCGGCACCGATGTGACGGCTTCCCTGCTGCCCTTGCTGGAGGACGGGGGGTGGGCCTTCGTCTCCTACCGGCCGGACCGCCTGGACCCGAAGGTGTTGGGGTCACTGCACCATTGCCTGCTGACCCGACTCACCGAACCTGACGCGGTCAGGGCCGTTCGAGAGCAATGCCAGGCCTGCCAGCTTCAGGACGTGAATTTGGAGGATGTCCCCCAGGGCAGCGTCATCCTCGGTCGTGGCCAAATGGCGCGCCTGCGCCCGGCCATCCGACGGTTTCCCCACATCCGGCATCTTTTCAAATACCTGGACTCGCCTCTTCCGCCCTGGAAGCGGTTCTGGTTCCGGAATGAACGAGGAGGGATCGGCGCAGAGGCGGCCAGCCTGTACGAATTCCTCCAATTGATTCCGAAACTTCCCATTGAAAGCCTGGAATGGCATGATCGCCGTCAGGATTTCTCCCATTGGGTCGAAGAGTCGCTGGGTGATACCGGCCTGGCGGCACGCCTCCGCAAGGTGTCCCATCGAAACCTGGATGGCGAAGAACTGCGTGAAGCCCTGCGGCAGACGGTGGCCACCCATTACGAGGAACTCAATGCGCTGCGATAGGAGGCCCCGAGCCGGACTTCCCGCCTTGGTCCTCGCCCTGGCGGTCATGGCCCTCTGGCTGACCGGTTGCGTCGGCGCCTTCAAGCAATGGGGGGAAGAGACCTCGCTGGTCACCAAGTCCCCAAGCTATGACCCCGCGAAATTAGAACATGAGCGGTTGGGAGTCTTGAGCGCCGTGGTGGGGTTCGGCCTGGAGGGCTACAGCCTGCAGGTCTCCCGGTCCTTATCCACGGCCCTGGACCAGAGCGACCATGCAATTCAGGTGATCTCACCGGCTGAGGCGCTGAGCAAGGTGAACGGGGCCGGGTTGGCGACGGAGTACTCCGCCATGATGTCCATGTACGTGCGGAGCGGGATTTTGAACCAGGCGACCCTGGAGAAGGTGGGCCAAGCCCTTCACGCCAGGTACGTCTTCCTTCCGACTATGGCTGCCTTTTCCCAGGCCATGTCTGGCCGACTGTCGTTTTTCGGCCTTCGCGTCTTCCAAACCCGTATTTCCATGCTCCGTTTGTCGGTCCAATTATGGGATACTCGAACCGGGGAGATCGTCTGGGAATCCTCCGGGGAGGCGACCTTGGCCAACGAGGACGTCCGGGAGTTTCGCATTCCCTTCGAAGAAATCGCCCAGCGGCTGTGGCGGCGCATGTTGCTGGATTTGTGGACGTGAGGGCAGTGATGTTCGGTATCCCGCTTCAATTACCGCCTGGATCGAGGAGGAGCCGGTTGCAGCGGGCCGTCTGCCTGGCGGTCCTCCTGCTGACGGTGGGCCTCCCGGCGGCGTCTTTCGGGACCTCCTCACCGGCCTTCTCGGAACTGGTCGCCATCCCGATCGACTACCGCGTCAAGCAGGGTGACACGATCCGAAGTATCGCGAGGCACTTCGGCGTGGATTGGCGCGGGATCGCGATCCTGAACAACCTGCCCAACCCGGACCGCATCCACTCAGGGCAGAAACTTCGCCTGACGGCGCCCCGCTTGGTCCCGACTATCCAGGAGGACGGGATCATTATCAACCTTCCGGAGGCCGCCCTGTACTACGTGGAGGACCGCCGGGTGATCTTTCACGCTCGGGTCGGCCTCGGCAAGCCCGGTGAGTGGCGGACCCCGCGAGGGCCCTTCACGGTGGTGAAGCGGGAGCAACATCCCACCTGGCTGGTCCCGCCATCGATTCAACATGAAATGGAGGCCGAGGGGAAAGTGGTCCAATCCCAGATTCCCCCCGGTCCGGACAACCCGTTGGGCGAGTTCTGGTTCGGGCTCTCGATGCAGGGATACGGCATTCATGGAACCATCGAGTCCACAAGCATCGGACAATTCCGGAGCCACGGGTGCATCCGCATGCAACAGGACGACATTCGCCATTTCTACGCGTTCGCAAAGATCGGAACGCCGGGGGAGCTGATCTATCAGCCGGTGAAGGTCGGAATCGTGCGGGAGCGGGTGTACCTGGAAGTACATCCCGATATCTATGGCGAAGGCGTGAATGCCTCGGCCGAAGCGAAGGCGCGACTCAAAGAGCTGCCCCTGCCCATTGATTGGCGGCTGGTGGAGACGGTGCTGCGGAAGGGCACGGGGGTGGCCGAGGACGTCACGCTCTTTCCCCCTATCGGCGTCCCCGCCGGGCCTCGGCTCGTCCAGGCGGCCCAGTCCCTGGGTCCGAGGGATGGTCTGAGAACCATGTCCTCCATGAGGTTCCAGGCCAGGTGAAGCAGAAACAAGCAAGCAGGAGGTAAGCATGCACATCGTCGCCGCAGTGGATTGGTCGGACCAGGCGTTCGCCGGCGTCAAGGCGGTGCCTCATCTTTACGGATCGACAGGCGTAACCTTGGTTCATGCGGTGGACCTGGGGTTGTTCGAGTATCCCGCGCTGGCGCCGGCCATGGCCAAGGAAGCTTATGCCGAAGTGCGAAAAAGCATGGTGGACTCCGGATTGCTCCTGGTCAACCAGGCTTCGGGCCTGCTTCCACCCGACCTGGCGGGCAAAGCCAACAAAGTGTGTGAGACTGGAAACCCATCGGAGGTCATCGTCAAAACGGCCCAATCGGAGGACGCCGATCTTCTCGTGTTGGGTCTACGTGGACTTGGCCGTGTGGCCGAGTTGGTGTTGGGGAGCGTCTCGCATCAGGTGTTGAGCCACGCCCCCTGTCCCGTCCTGCTGGTCAAGCGGGCGATCGAGCAACCTCTTCGCCGGGTGCTGATGGCCATTGAAGGTCCGGATGATGCCGAGCGGCTGCAGCGGTGGCTGCTGGCCCACCCGTTCAAGGCTCCGGTCGACCTGTCGGTCATCGTGGTCGTGCCGACCCAGCATGTCGGGGATCCCAGCATCGTTCTGACGCTTGAACGCTGGCGCGAGATCGCCGCCACGGCGGCCAAGCAATTGGTTGATCGCACCGCGGCCAAATTGAACGGCCCGCACTTTCGCGCCACCGGGCAGGTCCTCACCGGGGAGCCCTCCGAGGTCATCTCCCAAGAAGCCACACGGAGCGACCTGTTGGTCGTGGGCTCCCACGGACGCAAGGGGCTGGATCGAGTTTTGCTCGGCAGCGTGTCCCATGCGGTGGCGCATCGAGCCGCCTGCCCGGTCCTCGTGATCGGACATCTGGGGCCTCGGCTGGAAGAGCAACGGGCCGCCGCCTGAGCGCGTTCGGTCTTTCCCTTTGAAGGAGAATGGCGATGAAAAAAATTGGTGTGCTCGCGACCGTATCGGCGGTGATCGTGGCCGTCAGCTCCTGGGTGGCCGCGCAAACGGCCATCCCGGCCAATCCCAAAAACGGTGAAAAAATTTACGAAGCCCAGTGCCTGCGCTGCCATGGACCCAATCTCGAAGGAAACGGGCCGGACGCCAAGTCTCTGGTGGTGCCCCCGGCCAACCTGCAGTCCCTGCGGTCCCGATCGAAGACGGAGTGGGAATTGCTGGTGGTCATCTCGCACGGCGTCATTTTCAGCCCCATGCACGCCTGGCGTGACAAATTGACGGAACAGGAACTCTGGGACGTCATCAGTTACATCCGGATGAGGGCCCCGTTCAATCCGGTCACCTGAGGCCGACGCGCATGACACGAGAGACGCTCCCCACGCTCATGGTGGAACAGGGCACCTGCTTCGCGATGTGTGCCTACGACATCGGCCTGACGGGTGGGTACGGCCCGGGCCATCTCAGGGGGCCGGCAAACGCCGTGAGGTCGGAGTTGGAACCAGAAGGACATGGCAGCCTCTAGCGTCAGGCCGTTGTACATTCCGCCCCTCTCTGAGGATCAAGCTCAGTCGGGCACGCTGATCCTCCGCGATGGAACCACGGCCACGATCCGGCTCGCCCAACCGACCGACCAGACCGCCATGAAAGCCTTCGTGGAGCGGCTGTCGCCCGAGTCAAGACGGCACCGCTTCCTGCTGGCGGACACACCGCCCGAAAACCTGATTGCCTCGCTGTGCGACTCCTCCGATCCCCGGTCCAGGCTGACGCTGGTCGTGACCCGCTTTCTCGGAGGGACGCTCCGGATCATCGCCACCGGCGCCTATCTGGCGCGGGACGTGACGACGGCGGAGGTGGTCATGGCCGTGGACGATGCCTTTCATGGGAAGGGCCTGGGAACCCTCCTGCTGGAACGGCTCGCGCTCCTGGCCATTCGGAACGGTTTTGTTCGTTTGTGGGCGGTCACCCACGCGGACAACCAAGCCATGCGGGAGGTATTTCGCGAGTCGGGATTCGAACTCCGCGAGACTCGGGCGGGTGGGGAGATACAAGGCGGCGAGATGGAGGTCGAGTTGAGCCTGCTTCCGACCGAAACGAGCGTCGCCCGCTCGGAAGTACGCGACCGGGTGGCGACCGCCGCCTCCCTCCGGCCGTTCTTTTGCCCCCGTGCGGTGGCCGTCGTGGGGGCCTCCCGAGACCCAGCCAGCATCGGATACCGCATCGTGGAAGCCCTGGTGATGAACCGGTACCAGGGCCCCGTCTACCCGGTCAATCCGAAGGCCGCGGTGATCGCCTCGATCCGCGCGTACCCTTCCGTCAAGGCCATCCCCGAGCCGGTGGACCTGGCTATCCTGTCGGTGCCGCGGGACGCGGTGCTCGACGTGGTGGATGAGTGCGCCGCCCAGGGGGTACAGGCGTTGTTGATCATCACGGCCGGCTTCGCCGAGGTCAATGCCGAGGGGCGGGCCCTGCAGGACCAGCTGGTGGAAAAAGTTCGCGCGTACGGCATGCGGCTCGTGGGACCGAACTGCATGGGCCTGCTCAACACGGACCCCAAGGTGCGCCTCAACGCGTCCTTCGCGCCGGTGTTTCCTCCATACGGCCGGGTGGCCATGCTGTCGCAGAGCGGCGCCGTCGGCCTCGCCATCCTGCGATCCTCGACATACCTGAACATGGGGCTTTCGACCTTTGTCAGCGTGGGGAACAAGGCGGACGTATCGAGTAACGACCTCCTGCAATACTGGGAGGAAGATCCGGCCACGGAGGTGATCCTGTTATACCTCGAATCGTTCGGCAACCCCAGACGTTTTGCCCGCATTGCCCGCCGGGTGTCTCGTCGCAAACCGATCGTCGCGGTCAAGGGGGGGCGCACGCAGGCCGGGAGGCGCGCCGCGGGCTCCCATACGGCGGCGCTCGCGGCGAACGACGCCGGGGTGGACGCGCTCTTTCACCAGACCGGGATCATTCGAGTCGGCACCTTAGATGAGATGTTCGCGTTGGCGCGCGCGTTGGGAGGCCAACCCATTCCGTCTGGACGGCGGGTCGCCATTCTGACCAATGCCGGCGGACCGGGGATCCTCTGCGCCGATGAATGTGAGGCAGGGGGCCTCACCGTGACCGAACTGTCGGAGGGCACCCGCCGTCTCTTGAGCGGTTTTCTTCCCGCCGCGGCCAGCCTCAAAAATCCCGTGGATTTGATCGCCTCCGCCGGACCCGAGCACTACCGGCGGGCAATCGAGACGGTCCTGCCTGCCGAGGAAGTGGACGCGGCGATCATCATCTATATTCCGGTGGACATCTCGAACACAGAGGCCATCGCGCAGGCGATCCGCGACGGAGTCGCGGGGGGACGCGCGGCCGGCGCGAAAGCCAAACCGGTTCTGGTGTGCTGGATGGCTGAAGATGGCCGGGAGAGGTCCCTGCAGGTCGGCGACGAGCAGATTCCCACCTACGCCTCCCCGGAACGGGCCGCCCAAGTGCTGGGCAAAGCGGCCACCTATGGGGCCTGGCGGATCCAGCCGCCCGGCGTGGTGCCGGACTACCTGGACATGGACTTTGCCCGAATCCGGGCCGCCTGCGCGGAGGCCGCGCGCGAACGGGGCGAAGGCTGGCTGTCGGTGGAGGAAGTCCGAACGGTGCTGACCGCGGCCGGGCTTCCGGTCCCGCCCGGGGGCGTGGCAAGGACTCCGGAAGAGGCGGTGGAAGTGGCCGGGCAGGTCGGCTTTCCCGTCGCCGTGAAGCTGGCGTCGCACCGCATCGTGCATAAAACGGAGATCGGCGGCGTCCGGCTCAACCTGGCCAATGCTCGCGCGGTCACCCAGGCGTTCGCGGAAATCCGCGACCGCGTGGCGCGGGAAAACCAACTGGACGCGATGGAAGGCGTGCTGGTCCAGCCCATGTTTTCGGAGGGCGTGGAAGTCATGGTGGGCGTCACCCAAGACCCTCTCTTTGGCCCTCTCATGGCCTTCGGCCTGGGGGGCATCCATGTCGAGATTTTGCGCGACGTCTGCTTCCGGGTCACGCCCCTGACCGACCGGGATGCAGGGGAGATGGTCCGGGAGATCAAGGGCTACCGGCTGCTGGAAGGATACCGCGGGCACCCGCCCGCCGACGTGACCGCGATCGAAGAGGTACTCCTCCGCCTGTCCCGGTTGGTGGAGGAGATCCACGAGATCACGGAACTGGACTTGAACCCGGTCTTTGCGCTCCCCCCCGGGCAAGGCTGCCGGATCGTCGATGCGAGGATTCGCGTTGGAGCGGTGACCGCCGACTCCCGAAATTCGACATGAGAATTTTGGAGGAACTTTGTCATCAGGCAACGACAATCAACCTGGTCTGGAGGAACGATGAACGTTGAATCGCTTGTCTCACAAGGGTTACGACTGGCCGTGGCCACGGTGTTTCTGGTGACCGGCTGCACCACCTTGGTAAAGGATGATGTCCAACATCCCGTTGCCAATGCGCCGCACTGCTCCGGAAGCGAATGGGCGGACGATTCTTCCCTGGCCGTGCTCCCCATACCGGTGGTGGCCTTTTTCGTTCCCCATGTCGACATCCGAGAAATCCGGGCTGACAGTTACCTGAACCGGTGCGGAGAATCCACGCGCCTGATCAACCGCAAGGTTGAGGTCAACCGCGTGGCCTGCATCCCTGCCGGCCTGACACGGATCATCTCCCTCGGGATCTATCAATGGTGCCCGGCACAGGTGACGTGGGACGCGGATCTGAAACCACCGGGCTCCTGACGCCGAACCGGTCGCAAGCAGGCCAGAGGAAGATTCCAGATTTCATGGATACCGCCACACACCAGCATGGGGATCCTCACGATCCTCAACATGCTTACGAGGGGCATGATCATACCCACGGCGCCATCGATCCCCATCTGCTGAGCACCGAGCGGGGCCTCTGGGCCATCAGGTGGTCCTTTTTCGGACTCCTTGCGACCGCCCTGTTCCAAGCGGCCATCGTCGCTCTCTCCGGCAGCGTGGCGCTGCTGGCGGACACCTTGCACAATCTGGGCGACGCAGCGACCGCCTTGCCGCTCTGGCTGGCCTTCACCCTTGCCCGTCGGACGCCCACGGCCCGCTTTACCTTTGGGTACGGCCGCCTGGAGGATGTGGCGGGGGTTGTGATCGTGGTGGCCATTTTCCTCAGCGCCGTTCTCGTCGGCTATGAATCGCTCGAGCACCTGCACTCCCCTCGGCCGATCGCCTATCTCGGCTCGGTGATGGTGGCGGCGGTGGTGGGATTTCTCGGCAACGAGGCGGTGGCAAGGCTGCGCATCCGGGTGGGGCAGGACATCGGGAGTGCCGCGCTCATCGCGGAGGGCCATCACGCCCGCACCGATGGGCTGACCAGCCTGGCGGTCCTCCTGGGAGCGATCGGCGTCTGGCTGAATTATCCCTTGGCCGACCCCTTGGTCGGTCTCCTGATCACGTTGGTTATTGTGCGCATCGCCTGGACCTCGGGAAAATCGGTGCTGTTGCGGCTTCTGGACGCCGTCGATCCGGAGGTGGTGGAGGAAATCAGGACCGCCGCCCAGGAGACCCCTGGGGTGGCTGACGTCACGGAGGTCCGGGTGCGATGGGTCGGGCACCGGCTGTACGCGGAGCTCAACCTTGCCGTGCCGCCGCAGTATTCCATTGAGCAGGGGCACGACATCGCGAAGGAGGTCCGGCATGCCCTCCTGCATCAGTTGCGCTACCTGTCTCAGGCCACCATCCATATCGATCCCGTCACCGCGTCCGGTGAAGCGCACCATCGTATCGCCGAGCACGCCCACGATGAGCATCCCTCACACTCGCACTGATTGCGTTCGGAGCCCGGTCTCCCCTCTGCGATGACCGACCGCCGAATTCTTTACGCCACCGCCTTCATTCGGGCCCTTGCCACGGGCATGGTCGGCGTTCTTCTGGGGATCTACCTGGCGCGGCTCCACCTCTCCCCTTCTCAGATCGGGTTCGTCGTCGGCGCCGGATTGGTCGGCAACGCCGCGGCCACCCTGCTGACCACCGCGTTGGGTGATCGATGGGGCCGCAGGCGGTTTCTCATCGGCCTGACCCTCGCGACCGCGGCCGGCGGGCTGGCGGTGTCCCTGGTCTCACACCCCCTGGCCCTGGGAGTGGCCGCCTTGCTGGGCATGGTGAACGGCATGGGCCGGGACCGTGGCGCCGCGTTGGTGCTCGAACAGGCGATGCTGCCGGGGACCGTCACGGATGCCCAGCGCACGCGCGCCTTTGCCTGGTACAACGTGACCCAGGACGTGGGCCACGCTCTCGGAGGCCTCATGGCCGGCCTGCCCGTGCTTCTGCGCGAAGTCCAACCGCTCTCGGAAGAGACGTCCTTTCGTCTGGCCATGGGAACCTACAGCCTGCTGGTCCTCCTCCCCTTCCTTCTGTACCTGGCCCTGTCCCGACACACCGAAGCCGTCGGCGGTCTCGAAACCCGGACGGTCTTGCCGGAAAGCCGACGCATTCTGTGGAAGATTTCCTCCCTGTTTGCCCTCGATAGCCTGGCCGGCGGATTTCTCACCACCGCCTTGTTGGCGTTTTTTTTCTACGCCCATTTCGGCGTATCGGAAGAGATCGTCGGACTGTTATTTTTCGCTGCGCGTCTCGCCAATGCCCTGTCCCACCTGGGGGCTGCCTGGTTGGCCAAACGGATCGGCCTGGTCAACACGATGGTGTTCACCCATATCCCGTCCAGTCTCCTGCTCGCGACGGTCCCCATCGCGCCGACCTTCCCGGTGGCGGCCGCGCTCTTCCTGCTGCGTGAAAGCCTGGTGGAGATGGACGTGCCGACACGCCAGTCTTATGTGATGGCGGTGGTTCGGCCGGAGGAACGCACCCTGGCTTCCGGGGTCACGCATTTGGTGCGAATGGCCGGTTGGGCCGTGGCGCCGTTTGCGGCCGGCCTGTTCATGGAGGGGATGTCCTTGGCGACGCCGGTCTTCATCGGAGCCGGGATGAAAATTCTTTACGATCTGTTATTGTACGCCGCCTTTCGGAACCTGAAACCGCCGGAAGAGCGTGGAGCGGGAGAGAAAAAGGACGGGTGACGGAGACAGGGGGAGGCGGCTCAGCGGGACAGGAATCGGGGAAAAGGCGGGGTTATCGACCCCGCTCCGGGCGAAGGGGATCGGTTGTCTCCAGGCCGGCATCGTCGGGCGACTTATCGGGGGGGAGGGAATCTTCCACCCGCTCCTTGTGCAACGAGGCCTTCAAGGTCAGGGAGGGATCCTGGCCTTCCGCGCCGCTCCGGTGCCCCTGCAACTCCTTGAGGCGCTCCCAATAGGCCTGTTTTTTCCCCTGCTCTTCCAGCAAACGCTCCTGCATCCGCTTCAGGCGATCATAGGATTGGGCACGCTCCTGCTGGAGCTGATCTTCCAGGCGACGGATGATCTCCTGCAGGTCGGACTCCTCGGGTTTGCCGCGCTCCTGGAGGAGCTGGTCTTCGAGGTGTTTGATGGAGCCTTGGGCCTGATCGAGTTCGCGGCGCTGCTCTTCCAACAGGTTCAGGTAGGTCTGCCGCTCCACCTCTTCCAGGCGCTGATGCTCGATCCGCCGCTGGAGATCCTGCCGCTGCCCTTCTTCCTGCCGGAATTGCTCCTCGAGCTGTTGGAACCGTTCTTGAGCCTGCGCCAACTGCTGCCGTTGCAGTTCCAGCTGTTGTTCGTACGATTGTTTCTGGGCCTCTTCGTGGCGCTTCTGTTCCTCCAGGTGCAGGAGCCGCTCGCGCGACTGAAGGGCCTCTTGCCGATACTTGTCCAGCTCCTGAGGGTTGATGCTGGGGTACGACTGCATCTGACGCAGTTGCTCTTCCATTCTGAGCAGGCGATCCCGCGCCTGCACGGATTCCTGCCGGTACTGGTCCGCCTGAAACTGAAGGGTTTGCTTCTGCGACTGTTCCTGTCGCAGTTGCTCTTCAAGGCGGAGGAGGCGATCCCGCGCCTGCACCGCTTCATGACGGAATTGCTCCAGTTCGTGCTGATAGGAGGGCTTGTGGAGCTGTTCCTGCCGTAACTGCTCCTCCTGGCGGTGCAGCCGATCCTGCGCCTGGATCAGGTCCTGGCGGTGCTGTTCGAGCTGCTGCTGGTACGTGTGCTTCTGGCCTTGCTCCAACCGCAACAACTCTTCCAAACGCTGCACACGCTCCTTGGCCTGGGCGGCGTCCTGACGAAGCTGCTCGACCAGTTGGTTGGAAGTCTGCTTGTTGGCCTGTTCTTGGCGGAGTTGCTCTTCCGCCCGTTTGACCCGTTCTTGGGCCAGCGACCATTCCTGCCGTTGCTGTTCCACCTGGAACTGGAGGGTTTGTTTCTGCGCCTGCTCCTGCCGGAGTTGCTCTTCGGCGCGTTGGAGGCGCTCCCTGGCCTGGGCGGCGTCCTGGCGCAGCTGCTCGGCCTGAACCTGGAGAGTCTGCTTCTGAACCTGTTCCTGCCTGAGCTGCTCTTCCAGGCGGGTCATCCGGCTTTGCATCTGCGCGCGATCGACGTTGAGATGTTCCATTTGCTCCAGCTGCTGTTGGAAGGTTGCCTTCTGGGTCTGTTCCTGCCGGAGTTGCTCCAGCAGGCGCTGCATCGGCTCCCGGCTGCCGCCGCTACCGCCGCTACCGAGCTCCCGCACCACCCCCAGCGTCCCACGAGATTTTCCCTGCTTGGCGTGGGGGCCGGCGCCGCTGAGCTTGACCTCCATGACCTTCACCTGACGGACCAACCCTTCTTTGGTCACCAGCCGCAGCTCGAGGTTGCGAGTGGCCTTTGCCCCCGAGCCCACCTCGTTCATGCGGCGCTCGGTCAGCAGGTCATCCGAGTGGAGGATCTTGGAAAAGTGGCTGCCCAGCAATTCGTCCGGGCTGTATCCCAGCAGAGGCACCACCGAAGGGCTGATAAAGAGGAACCGTCCCTCCGCATCCAACTCGTACACCATGTCGGTCATGTGCTCGGTCAACCGGTAGAGCCGCTCTTCCGCCAGGTCGAGCCGCGAATGCAAGCCCCGGCTTTCCACAACAGCGCGGACCACAATCGGCAACTCGGTCAGAAAGGCAGGAGAATGCTTGTAGAGGTACGAATCCGCCCCGGCCCACACGACCTGATCGGCGACGGAGGACTCGCTTTTTTCGGCCTGGACGATGATGGCGGCATGAGGGGCCCGTCGCCGGAGTTCGGTCAGTTGGTCCATCCCGTTTTGGAGCAACAGCTGCTCATCGACAATGATCGCGCTCCACTCCTGTTTCCCCGCCCAGTCCAACAATTCCTCGGCGGAATAGACGGATTCCACCCGGCATCCAGGATAAAATCCTCGCATGCGGAGCGTGGTCAGCTTGGTTTCTTCGGCGTGTTCGTTGGCAAGCAGCAGTGCGATCGAATTAGGCTGGGTCACAACTCTCCTCTGTCGTTTCGTCAGAGACCTGTCGGTCAGGAGCAGGGGATAGGGGGTGCAGACCTTCCATGCAGCGTGAACACCCGACCGGGATCAAGAACCTTGCATTACAGGTGAATTCTAAAAATCTTCAGCTACCTATTGTTCAATAGGGCTGGAGATTTGTCAAACTCTGCCTGTTTTCCGTCACGTAAGGAAAAAAGCCCTTTGACCGGGCCGGAGGCAGGAGGGGCTAGAACAAACTGAGGTAGGGCCCTAAAGCACCCCGGAGTGGGAAAGTCTTAGGAACAGGTCATCAAATGACTTGTAGGCGTATTCCAACGGCAGAGCGGGGCCTTGCTCCACCCGGTAGGTATCCTGCGGGGACCGAGGCCATTGGTTGGTTTCAATCCGACGAAAGACTTCCTGCGAGGGTACCAGATACCCGAAGTCGGCCGCCTGCAGTACCAGCACCAGCCACCACCTGCTGAGCGCGGACCGAAGGGTCAAGATTCTCCCCCTGGACAGGTCCCACACCCCCTTGGCGATCCCGGAGTCCGAGCCCGGTGTAACCACGTAGAGCAGCAAATCCATGCTGCCGGTGACGTGGAGAATATCCCGCTTGTCCCGGGCCTCCTTCGAAACCCCTGACCAAGGAGAAAAGGTAAAGTCGGACGTTTCGCTTTTGACCCGGAGCTTGTAGGCGAAGTCGGCAAGAGTTCCAGCCACGAGACGGTCCTTTCTGATTTCCTACCGGCCAGGCCGCCGCCCGCGCACGGGAGGCAGATCTTCAGGGAATGCCGTCAGGGGTGTATTGGCTTGGCGATCCCGGACAGGTCCCTGTGGTCGAGCATGATATAACTAACGTACCACACCGGCGGCCCGAGCCATACAGAATTTCCAAATGGAGGGAACCGATATTTCAAGCTCGTCCAGCCGGGCCCCTTGGCTCAGGGAGATCCGAACAGGAGAAAGGCGGGAGCCGTTTCTGAGAGTCGGGATCCCTCCCGCGGAGGCTCCCGCGGGAGGGATGGTCTTCGTAGTCGGGGTGATTACCTTTGCGTCACAGGATGGCGGGCGATCAGGGCGTGGGCGACCTCCCCGTTGGAGGGCATCTCATTGGCGGTGTCGAAGGTCCGATGGGTCTCATCATCCCACGTGACCTCGGACAGTCCCATGTCGCACCGGCCATGCAAGTGAGCCCCATCCTCCACCGAAATGGAGGGGGTCCGAGCCTCGCCGACCAGCAGCGCCGGCTTGCGGAGCTCGACCTTTTCATTGGCGGTGACGTTTCCCTTGATCTTACCGCTGCTAATCAGGATGTCTGCGGTAATGATGCCCTTGACGACCGCATGTTCGCCCAGGATCAAGGTTCCCTTGGAGTGAACCTCCCCCTCGATGCGCCCGTCGATCTGAACCGTGCCTTCGAAGTGGACCACGCCTTTTAGAGAGGCATCCTTCCCTAGATAGGTGAAGCCCTCTTCCCGCTCCTCCCCGGTTTTCTTTTTATAGGCCGTCAACATGCCCATTGGGAACTCCTCTGACTTTGGTTGGGCTCCATTGGCTTTCTGTGATTCTCCATTATATCAAGCAAAATACAGGCCTTTATATAAGTCATTGATTTTATTCAATTTGCATTTCAAT
>JBFFYZ010000010.1:0-14446 GCA_041568895.1 Nitrospiraceae bacterium | reverse complement strand
GCCAGCGAACCTGGCGACGATGGGTGGGTCCGACCGACCGGCTTACCTGGATGACGGCGGCGGGCATCGCCGCCGGCCTCGCCCTTCTGGCCGTCTGGGAAGCGCGGTCGGTCACGATCGGTCTGCTCTTCCTGGGAGCGTTGGCGGCGGCGGTGATCCTGCTCCAATCAGCGGCCTTTCTCCTGGTGCGCGCCCTGGCCCGAGTTTCAGCAAAGGGAAAGGGCAGCGGACTCGGGAGTACGATGGCGTCGTCCCTCGCGGTGCGACAGGGTTTGGCCAATGTGTACCGGCCGGGGAGCCAGGCGGCCGGCATCCTCGTGTCGGTGGGCATCGGGGTCATGGTGATCGTGACGGTGGCGCTGATCGAGCGGTCGCTTGTGCAGCAGCTCCGCCAGAGCCGACCCGTGGACTCGCCGACGTTCTTTTTCATCGATCTCCAGCCGGACCAGAAGGACGCATTTCATCGCTTGGTGCTGGAACGGCTTCCGGAGTCCCGGCCCGAGCTGACGCCGCTCGTTCGCTCGCGCCTGCATGCGATCAATGGCCAGAGGATCATCCCCGACGAGCTGCGGGACCAGGAAGAGGAGCAGGGACGCGGAGGGCGGAAGACCTGGTATTACACCAGGGATTATGTCCTGACGTTTCTGGACGACGTGCCGAAGGACAATGTCATCACCAAGGGGGCGTGGTGGGACGACCCGGCGACGACCCGGCGGATCAAGGCCGGCGAGACCCTGGTGTCGGTCGAGGAAGATGCGGCAAACAACCTGGGCCTGGACCTGGGCTCCATTGTCGAACTCGACATCCAGGGCAGTACGGTGAAAGCGGAAGTCGCCAGCCTCCGCCGGGTGGACTGGGGCAATCTCTCCACCAACTTCTACATGATCCTGTCGCCGGGGTCGTTAGAGGGCGCGCCCATCACCTATGTCGCGACCGTACAGGTCTCGTCCCAGGACGAAGTTCCGTTGCAGCAGGCGGTGGTGGCGGCCTTCCCCAATGTGACCGCGATCAATATCGGCGACGTGCTGGCCACATTCACCAGAATCCTGGAACGGTTGTCCCTGGCGATCCAGGCCGTGGCTCTCTTTTGTATCCTGGCCGGTGGGATCGTCATGGCCGCGGCCTTAGCGACCACCCGCTACCGTCGCCTCTATGAATCGGTCCTGTTCAAGGCGCTGGGGGCGACGCGGGGCTTGATCGCGCGGTCATTTGCGACCGAATATGCGGTGCTGGGTTTCGTGGCGGGATGTTTGGGGCTGGTGCTGGCCAGCACCCTGTCCTGGATCTTTCTCCATTTTTTCCTGGACCTGAACTGGACCCTGCAGCCGGGCCTGCTCCTGCTCGCCTTGGCCCTGACGGTCCTGCTCACCCTGACCGTGGGCTTCCTCACGACCTTCGGCATCCTCGGGCAGCGCCCGCTGGCGGTCCTCCGGCACGAGTAAGGAAGGGGTCGTGGCCGCTCAGAGGACCCGTTTCAGATATTGCGCGAGGGCAGCGCCTTCGCGTTCGCGCATCGTCACCGCGATGTGAAGCTGCTCGAGGTACTGCTCCAGGGTCTTCCCGCCGAGATCGATCTTCCGGACCATAAAGAACTCCTGCACGTCCCGCTCCAGTTCCGGGGTCGCCAGTCCCATCACCCCGCCGCACATGCGCCGGAGGCCGTTCTTGGGGAACTGGCGATCCATGGCCTCCCAGTGGCTCTTCACGAAGTCCCAGGCCAGCTCGCGTCCATAGATGTTCGTCAACACCAGCCGAATCATGAACGGCGCATCCTGCGTGCGGGTTTCGCCGTTCAGCGTGCGGGCCAGGGTCTGCTCCAGCAGGGAGGGCTGACGGAAGCCGGCCAGCGCGTACAGATAGCGCCGCTCCTCCTGCGGCGTGGCCGCCTTCCGGTAGCGTTGTAGGAAGTCTTCGTATCGAGTCTGATCGCCGACA
Source organism: Nitrospiraceae bacterium (assembly GCA_041568895.1). Taxonomy (GTDB): domain Bacteria; phylum Nitrospirota; class Nitrospiria; order Nitrospirales; family Nitrospiraceae; genus JBFFYZ01. Next base: position 12,511 of record JBFFYZ010000010.1, on the reverse strand, counting down.
AACGCCAGGATCGCGATCAGGGCCGGAAGCACATTGGGGTCCGCGGCCTGGGAGGCCGGGTCTCGGCTCTCGTTGGCCGCCGCCCGGACATGCTGTTCGAAAAGTGCCGCGGCCTGCTGTTGCAGGGCGGCGTCGTTCCCGATCGTCCCCAGGGCGCGGAGGAGTTCCCCGCGGAGTTGGCGGGTCAGGTCGGTTTCCCCGGAGCGGGCCGACCATCCCAGCTCGGCGAACGCGGGTGTGAGACGGTCCCGGACCAGCGCCTCGAAAGCCGGCCGCTCGTCCGACGTGATGATCCGGTTCAGCTCGTGCAGGGACTCGATGAGGATGGCCCACACGTTCTTGTCCCGCTCGGCGCGGAACCGCCCCGTCAGCTTGAGGTACTCCGGGAGCGGCATGTGGCCCGCCTGCGCGGCGGCCCAGGCGTCATTGACGAGGTTGAACCGCTCGATCGGCGCCGTCCCCTCCGGCAGGTGTTGGAGCAGGCGCTCTAACAAGTCGGAGGCGTACCGCACCCGATAGAACCCGTGGCCGCCTTCGTTCACCAGGGCGGACTCGAAGCCGTCTGGGAGCTCGATCCGCAGCTTGCTGTCGGTCAGCAACGCACGCTGGGTGTGCGATGTCCCGCGCGCGGTGATCCGAATCTGGAGAGGAACCTGCCAGGGCTCTTCCCGGCGGTGCTTGCGTTTTTGCTCCGCCGCATCGGCGCGGGCCGGCTCCGGTAATTGGACCGCGGGCAGCGGGTCCGGAAGATAGGTGAAGCGTTGTTGGGTGAGGACGAGCGCCGGCGCCTTGCCCGGAGCCTGGTCCAGTGTCACGATGATGAGCGGATGCCCCTCCTGGAAAATCCAATTGTTCATCAACGCCGGGACGGGCTGCCGGGCGGCCTCCCCGATGGCGGCCCACAGATCCCCGGTGTCCGCGTTGGCATAGGCGTGCTTGCGGAGATACAGGCGGACGCCGTCGCGGAAGACCGTGGCGCCCAGGTGCTGTTCCAGCATCCGGAGGACCGATCCACCTTTTTCATAAGTGAGCACGTCGAACATGGCGTCCGCGTCCTTGGGCGCCCGGACGGGATACTCGATCGGCCGCGTGCTGTGCAGGCCGTCCACCGTCAAGGCTTCGGCCCGAGAGACCCCGAACGTCGTCCACCGTTGCCAGTCCGGCTTCCAGGCGTCCACCGCCAGCACCTCCATGAAGGTGGCGAAGGCCTCGTTCAACCAGAGGCCGTTCCACCAGCTCATGGTGACGAGGTCTCCGAACCACATGTGCGCGTTCTCGTGGGCGACGACGTCGGCGATGCGCTCCAGCTCGGCATGGGAAGCGGCCGGCTGGTCCACCAGCAGGGCGGTCTCCCTGAAGGTGATGGCCCCTAGGTTTTCCATGGCCCCCGCGGCGAAATCCGGGATGGCCAGGAGGTCCAGCTTGCGCCCGGGATAGGGGAGGCCGTAATAGTCCTGGAAAAATTTCAGGGAGAAGGCGGCAATGGTCTGGCCGAAGGCCGCGAGGTGGCGCTTCCCGGGGACGCACCAGATCCGAAGCGGAGTCCCGCCGACATCCACCGGGTCCGTCGCCTCCAAGGGTCCGATGACGAAGGCGACGAGGTAGGTGGACATCCGGATCGTGTCCGCAAAGCGCACGACTTTCTTTCCGCCCTCGAGGCGTTCGCTCACCACCGGGCCGTTCGACACCGCCGTCATCGCGGGATCGATGGCCAGCGTGACCGCAAACTCGGCCTTGAAGGCCGGCTCGTCCCAGCAGGGAAAGGCCCGGCGGGCGTCGGTGGCCTCGAATTGCGTCGCGGCCAGCAGACGCGACTCGCCGGCCTGGTCCTTGTAGCTGCTGCGGTAGAACCCGCGCAGCTTGTCATTCAAGGTGCCGGTGAACGACAGGGACAAGGTCCAGGTTCCCGGTGGCAGCGAGGTTGGAAAGCGGATCCGACAGCGTTCGGTGGCCTCCTCCAGCTCGACGGTGCCGCGGTGGCTGGGACCCTGCTCGTGTATGATCGTGGCCTCGGTAATATCCAGCTCCGCGGCGTTAAGCACGAGCTCGGCCGTGACCTCGCTGATAGACAGGGTGATGGTTTCCCTCCCTGTAAACGTGAAGGTCGTGAAGTCGGGCTCCAACCGCAAGTCGTATCGGGTAGGCACCACATGCTCTGGCAGTCGATAGGGATCCACGGATCGCCTCCCAAGGAATGAGGTGTCCGGGCCCTGGCCGGGCGGGCGACGGACCACCCTCGACGTGAACTGAAGTCCGAAAAGGGTCTGCCCCAGGAGGACGGCGTTCAGGGCAAAGAGTTTGGTGACCCCTGCGGAACAAGATTCGAGAGCCCTCCGTCGCGTGACGCTCCGGCGAAGGACGGTCTCAAAGGAACCTGTCAGTGTCTGCACGAGCACCCTGAGCACCATCGGCCTTCCCTACCGGCCCTTTCCGCCCGAGTCAGGGTCTCGTCTTCTGTTGGATCTGCACCCCTTGGGGAGTTCCCAGTATCAAAAGGGCTGTCCGGCCGACGAACAGCCCGTTCTCCACCACGCCGGGAATCATGTTCACCTGCGACTCGAGTCCAGCCGGGTCTTCAATCTTCGGTACGTGCAAATCCAGAATGTAGTGCCCTGCATCGGTGACGAAGGGGCGTCCCCCGCGCTCCCGGAGCACCGCCTTGCCGCCCAGCCGCTCCAACGCCCGCGCCGTGCTCCGCCAACCGAACGGAATCACCTCGACGGGCAGGGGGACCGGCGAGCCCAATACCGGTGCGGACTTCGTATGGTCCGCCACGATGATGAGCTGCCGCGCGGCCGCCGCCACGATTTTTTCTCGGAGCAGGGCTCCGCCTCCGCCCTTGATCAGGTTCAAATGCGGATCCACCTGATCCGCGCCATCGATGGCCACATCGAGTGCCCACGCCTCTTCGTCCGGTAACAGGGGAATGCCGACCTGGATCGCCAAGGCCGCCGTTTCGCGAGAGGTGGGCACACCCTTGATCTTCAGGCCTGCTTTGAGCCGCTCGCCCAGCGCCTGGACCAGGTACTTGGTGGTGGACCCGGTGCCCAGCCCGACGAGTTGCCCGTCCTTGACGTATTCGACGGCCGCCAGCGCAGCTTGGTGCTTTAGGGGCTCGAGGTCATTCTTCGTCATCGCGCACACTCACCGTTTCCTCATCATGGGATGACCGCTTCGGATTTCTTCCTCGGACAGGGCCTTGTCAGGAGGGGGCGGGGCCGTGGAGCGTCTGGGCCGCGACGGACGCGGCGCCCAGCAACGCGGTTTTCTGGTTCAGAAGGACTCGCACCGCCACCCCGCTCAACAACCGCTTGTACCGGCCCTTGGCGGTAAAGCCTCGCATGAAGGCGCCGTCCTTCAGCTTCGTCAGCAACTTGGGCGCGATGCCGCCCCCCAAATAGACTCCGTCGAGCGCCAAAGCCTTCAGGCCCAGGTTGCCGGCTTCGGCCCCGTAGATCGAACAAAACAGATCGAGCGCCTGCACGCAGATTTCAGCCTGGCCCGCGAGCCCGATTTCTGCGATGACGGCGGCGGGGTCTCCCACCTTCACCCGTTCAGCGACCCAGGTTGGCTCGTTCTTCTTCGTGTCGCGAAGGAACTCGTAAATGGCGTGCAGGCCGGGTCCGGAGAGAGCAACCGCTCATAGCTGACGTGGAGGTAACTGGCGCGCAGGTAACGGAGCAGCTCGATCTCCAAATCGCTGTTGGGCGCGAAATCGGCATGTCCGCCCTCGGACGGCATCGGTCGGTAGCGGGTACCGTCCCAGAACAGAATGGCTTCTCCCAGCCCCGTGCCGGCGGCGAGCAGGGCCTTGGCGCCCTTTGGAGGCGAGGCCGCGCCCGCATTCAGGGTGTCAAACTCGTCCGGCTTCAGGACCAGCAGCCCGTGGGCGGTGGCTTCCAGGTCATTCACCAGCCGGACGGTGGGAATGTCGAACCGTTTGGCGAGCTCCTGCCCGTCGATGACCCACGGGAGGTTGGTCGCCCGGCATTTATTGTCGATAACCGGACCCGCCACCCCGAAGCAGGCGGCCTCGATGCGAGGCAGCGGTTCGGTCTCGGCGGCTTCCGGTTTTTCTGTGGACTCGGCTTCCTCTGCGCTCGGCTCCTCCTCTATCTCAGGCGCGGGTTTTGCCGGTGGTTTGAGGAACTCAGCCAGTATTTCCTCCAAGGACCCGTAATCGGCGCTGTAGAAGGTTTGTTCGCGCTCGGGCTCGACCCGCTCGTGGGTCCATGCAAACAAAGCCAGGTTGGTTTTGGTCCCTCCGATATCTCCTGCCAAAATCATGACGTCGGTGACTCCTCTTCCTCGCTCCTACTCCTCGTGCGACACGATCCCTTGGCGTGCGACGGTCAGCCCCGCCGCTGCGGCCCGGTCCACAATCCACAGGAGGCGTCCCTTTGCCGGCCTGATCAATTTGGCCGGCCATTGGCGGGTGTCCGCCGCCGGGTCTTCCAGGACCGTGCCTACCGCACGCGCCTTGCCGGGTCCGCTGACGAGAAAGATCACGGTGCTGCCCTGGTTGATCGTTGGGACCGTGAGGGTGAGCCGATTTCGCACGCCGCCTGGCGATTGGGTGGCCCGGACCAGACGTTGTGCTTCCTTCAAGGCGTCTGTCCCGGGAAACAACGAGGCGGTGTGTCCGTCCTCTCCCAGTCCCAGCAGGATGAGGTCCAAGGCCGGCCACGCCGGCGAAGGGGCGTGAAACCGCTCCCGAAGCAGGGCCTCGTACTGGGCAGCCGCCTGAGCCGGATCTTGCGTTTCGCCGGCCATGCGAAAGATCCGGTCCGCCGAGATCTTGAGGGGCCGGAACAGCTGGTCGTTGGCGCGTCCGAAGTTGCTTTCCGGATCCTGCGGCGGCACGCACCGCTCGTCGCCAAAATAAAACTCCACCCGGGACCAGTCCACCTGGCTGGATAACGGGGGCCCCGCCAAGGCGGCATAGAGAGCCGTGGGCGTGGACCCGCCCGAGAGGGCGACCCGAAACACGCCGCTGGCGGCCATGGCCTGCTCGCTCAACCAGACGAACAGGTCGGCGGCCTCGGCGGCCAGCTCGGCGCGGTTCTCCATGATGCGGACTTCGGGCCCCACGGTGCTCCTGTGCTGTGGCGCCGGATGTGCTGCCCAGGCCGGTGCCGTGCTCATTTGGGACGCGATCGTTTGGCGGACGAGCGGGGGCGGGACTCCGTGCGGCCACCCGTCACGCGAACGAGCACCTTCAGCGTGGTCAGCGGAGACCGGCCCAACCGGATGCGGCCCACCGGTCGGCGCCATGCCTGCAGGGACTGCAGGTCTCCGATGGCCTGAGCCTCAGCCAAGGTGCCAAACGTGTAGCGTGCTTCGGGCACTTTCAGATCCGGGGTCATCTGTTCCACCAGCTGGAGAAACAGGCCGGACTCGGGGCCGCCCTTGTGCAACTGACCGGTGGAGTGAAGGTATCGCGGGCCGTACCCAGCCGTGGTCGCTATGTGATACCTGGTCAACACCGCCTTGCGCAAGGCCGCCAAGGCCGTGTCCAGCTTAGGGGACGGGGTGGCATAGGCCAGAATCGCGAGGTACCGTCCCGGGGAGGTCTTGGCCAGCAGGTCGCCCAGCTCGGCCTCTTTTTTCTTCTCGGCTCCCTGCAGGCTCCGAGGAAGGCGGCCGCTCGGATCCAGTTCCTTGAGGATGCGGGCGGTGTTTTCCTTACTCTCCTGCACGTTGGGTTGGTCAAAGGGATGTATGCCGAGGAAGTGTCCCGCCACGGCGGTCGCGAACTCCCAGCAGAAAAACTCTGCCGCCAGGTCGTACCGGTCCCGAAGCGTCCGGCGCAGGACCGGTTGGCCGGCCAGTTCCAGCTTTTTGACCTGCCGGTCCAGCAGTCCGTTGCTGTCCCCCGCCAAGCGAAGATACACGAAGAGCCGATCCTGGCCATAGGCCTCAGGGGGCGCGAGAGGCTCGTCGGCGATGGGCACCAATCCGCGACCTTCCTTGCCGGTACTTTCCGCCAACAATTGCTCCACCCACAATCCGAACGATTTGATTTTTGGGGAGACGATGAGGGTGACCTTGTCTCGTCCGGACCGTCCCAGCATGCCCATGACAGCGCCTAGATGAGCACCGGGATTCCGATGCGGCGGGACGCTGGGGCCGCAGTCCCTGGCCATCTCGGCGCCCCGGCTGACCAGGCGTTTGAGATCGAGCCCCTGGAGTGCGGCGGGAACCAGCCCGAAGTAGGAGAGCACCGAGTAGCGTCCCCCGATGTCCGACGGATTGAGAAAGACCGTTCGAAAGCCCCGATCCTGAGCGAGCGACACCAGGCTGGTCCCCGGGTCGGTGATCGCGACGAACTGGGAACCTCCGGTATTGCCCTTGGTCCGCGTGACGAGGTTCCAGAAGTGGGCGAAGAGCGCCATGACTTCGGTAGTACCCCCGGACTTGCTGGCCACGATGAAGAGAGTACGTGCCGGTTGGATGCCTTGGGTGACCTGGCGAACCCAGCCGGGTACGGTGGAGTCCAACACCCACAGACGGGGAAAGCCCTTGGCGATGCCAAAGGTGCTCCGCAGGACTTCCGGCCCGAGGCTGCTGCCGCCCATGCCCAGCAAGACCACGTGGCGGAAGCCCCCCTTCCGGATTGAATCCGAGAAGGCTCGGAGGGTCTCCACCCGGTCCTGCATCTTTTCGGGAACCGTCAGCCAGCCGAGGCGGTTGGTGATCTCGGTCGGGTCCGGCTTCCAGAGGGCATGGTCCTTGGCCCACACCCGGGCCACCACCTGAAGCAGGGCCATTTCACGCAGTGTCGCATCGACGATGGTCTGGAGACTGCCCAAACTTTCCGCGGACTTATTCGGTGCCATGGCTATCGCCCCTTTTACCGAAATTGGCAAAGGAAGGCCGTATCTTAGGCTGGGGCGGAGCAAAAGGCAAACCGGTCCCCGGCGGCACTAGGGGCGGTCGGCCGTAGGAGGAGGCTGAAGAAAAAAGGGAATGGAGGATTTGGCAGTCGCGGCCGGTTTGGCGATCAGCAAAGGCATCCCGTCGGTGACGGTCCAGGCCAGGGACTTGGCCGCGTCCCGGATCATCGTGAGCCTCAGGCGGGGCCCTGCCGGGCTTGGTTTCGAAGTCGGGCCCAGGTGGACCCACCCAAAGGCCTGTTGCCACCATTCTCGAAGATGGCTCTGGGCTCGCAGCCAGGGCTGTTCATGAAGGGGCGGCGCGACCGCGATGGTGAGGTTCGGGTCAAAGACGAGTTCATACTCCGCCGGCATGTCTCGAAGACTGATGGGTTCGGGCAGGGCAGGTTGGGTGGAGGGATCCGCGGAGGCCACGACCTTGGGCCTGATTACCGGTGGCCGGCCCCGCAAACGAAAGGACCCGTTAAGGGAACCTAGGTCGGCTCCGGTCCAGGAAAAAATGGGTAACCGGTACAGTTCAAGCCCCCGCCCTTTGATCACTATCACATTGTTGATGAGGTCGACCAGCAAATACACCTGCCGATTCGCCGCCAACTTGGTCTCCGCTTCCAGGACCCGGATTTCTTCGGTGAGCGTCTCGAGCTTTGAGTCCGGCGAATCCGTCGGGCGGTCGGCCTGGGCGAGGAGGTTTCCTGAGCCGCTGACGAGCGCGGTCAGGATCAGGATCGTACGCGCCCATCGGCACGCCGAGCGAGTGGGCGATCGCCGGTCCCCAAATCTGGTTTTCGGTGAAACAATACAGAATGTATTGAACATGGTAATCGGGAGGCGTGGATGACCGGGCCTTCTACGTGGGGGGCCCTTCAAAAGATCAGGACTGGCGTGCCGATATCCGTCAGCTTGAACACGGCGCGGAGGTCCTCGTCATTCAATCGGATGCAGCCGTGGGTGACGTTTTGTCCCAAAAGCCTGGGGTATAAAGTGCCGTGGATGAAATAGCCTTGCCCGAATCCCAAGGCATAGTCTCCCAGAGTCCCCGGCTCGAGGCGCTCCAATGGGTCGACCGGGACGGCCTGCCCTTCTTCGAGAAAGGCCCAGTCCGGTTTGACCCAGACCGGGTTGACCAGCTTGGATTGAATGGTGAACTGACCCCGTGGCGTATCAAAGACCCATTGCGTACCGGGACGGCCGGGATTGTCGAGCATGGTTCCGCTTCCTGTGGAGGCGATAGCTTCCAGGAGGACCTGACCTCCCCGCCGAACAAAGAGCCGGTTCCGCGCAGTATCGACCACCAGGTAGGTCTCCGTGGGCGCTTCCCGTGTAAGCTGGCGTTGCAGCGCCTGGAGGCGGGCCCGCAGCGCGCGCAGCCGTAAGGAGGGGGAAGGATCCGCGCCGTTCACCGGATTCGCCCTGGCGAAGACCGGCGCGGTCTGTCGAGTATCCGCCCCTTGCCCCGCGAGCAGAGCACTCTCGGGCGTCAGGAGGGCGATAAGGATAAAGAATGCGAGTGTAACCATGGGCGTTTGCGCGGGTGCTCTTACATCGAGTCGGTGGCGGCGGAGGCGGGCTGGTGCAGTTCGCCCGATCCTGGCTGCCCGCCGGCTGCTTGGCTCTCCCCCGCGTCGGTGGCGGCTTCCAGGGCGGCCAGGGCCAGGGCCACGGGATTGGAGGATTCGGTGGCACCCACGATCGTGACCGGAGTACCGACCTCCACTGACTCGAACAGGCGATCGATCTGCCAGTTGTCGAGCATGATACAGCCGAGCGTCTGACTCAGCAATTGATCGTCGCCGCCGTGAATTTCAATTTCCCCGCCGATCAAAGACCCCACCGGGATAGCCTGGGCCCTCCGCGCGGACCGAAAGCGACGCCGGTCCTCCTCATTGGGATAGTCCAAGAGGAAAGCACGATAAAATTTGGTGTGTCCCCGGTCCCGGTTCCGGACGACGCGATACTGCCCTTCCGGCGTCGCGCCGTCGCCCTGATAGCGTTTATCGGCCAGACCGTTGAAACCCAAACGGACGGGATAGGACAGGACCGGCCGGCCGTTTCGGTACAAGGTCAGCCGGCGGTCGGCTTTGGATACCACGATCCCGACCGCGTTGTTGTGGCGTGACCATTCCACGGTGTGCCGGACCATCTTATGCCAGGTGGACAGGTGGTCGGCCTCGGCATAGCGACCGAGGGAGTTGGTCAGGACGGCGGTTTGGGAATTCAACAAGCGGTGCGCTCGCTGGATGGCCTGTTTTGATCGGGTAAATTGGCCGTCGGTGAAAAAGGTGCGGGCCTGTTTGACCAGGAGGGCGGTCTCCATAGGGCTCTCGCCCAACAACACCCGGCTGCCGAGGTCTTCGACGATCTTTGTGAAGGTGCGGTGGCGTTGCTCGAGATCGGCGAGGCGGGCCTTCGTCGTGCGCTGGGCGGCTTCCCGACGGTGCTGGGCGGCCGACACTGCCCGAAGCCCGGTCTGGTGCACCTTGCGCAGGTCGTCAACGAGCTGATTGGTTTCCCAGGGCCAGCTGATGACGTCCTCTTCGGTGAGGAGCCGCTGCTGCGCGGCCACCCATTGCTCCACGAACCGGGCGTATTCGTCGGGGGCAAACTCCGCCCCCTGGACCGCCACGAGTTGGCGGTCCAGGGCCACGAGGGCTTGGAGCAATTCCGGGGGAGGCTCTTGGACGCATCCCCCCACTATGGGCGTCAACGTGAGAAGGGTGAGGAGGATCACCCCTTGTCGTTGACGCCACGGGCTGAGGCGATTCCGGCGGACCATAGTGACTGGGTACTCCCCCTCTGGAGGGGCGTATTCCTTAAGAGCGGGTCGGTTTGCCCTTCTTGGCCTTCTGGCCTTTTTGGGTCCCCACTTTCGCCAAGGCCGTCTGGATCTCCGCGGCCAGGGCGCGGCTCTTTTCCTGGATGGCTTCCGCATTGGCCTTGGCCGCAGGATAATCCCCCGCGTCCATGGATTTCTGCACCTCGGCCAATGAGGTGGTGAGTCCCTGGGCGTCGGCTTTAATAGCCTCGAGGGCCGCACGATCCTTACCCACCGGGGCTTTGGCGACGAGTGCCTGGGCCTGCGCCACGGACGCTTGGGCCGCCTTCTGCGCTTGCACGGCCGCGTTCTTGGCCTCTTCCTTCTTCGAGCTGGTATCCGCGGTCACGCGTGACGCTTCCGTCTGGACCGTGGCCAGCATTTCCTCCGCCTTTCCATAGTCCCGGAGCAAGGCGAATTTCGCATCTTGTTCCGACACTTCTTTCTTGGCGTTGGCCAAGAGGCCTTCCACCTTGGCATAATCCTCGGCCATATAGGTCGACGCACCGGCCGTTTTTGCATCGGCCGCGGCCCTTTCTGCGGCTTCCATTTTATCGGCGGGCGCCTTGGCGCAACCGACGGCCAGCAACAGTGCCGGTGCAATAAAGTACAGTATCCTTCGCTTCATCGAGTGCTTCCTCCTCACAGTGAATTGTGACATGTCGGGGGCTTCAGTCAAGTTTTGGAGACAATTCGGCAGGGCCCGGGTTGCCTTCCCAGGAATCCGGCCTCCTTCCGGTGGGGTGTTCGCTTCGTGGAAGGGGCCGGCTCCTGTATCCCGGGAGGATTACTTTTTCTCAGCTTTCTTCTTGGAGGCCTTCTTCTCTGCCTTCTTCTCGGCCTTCGCCTGTCCCTGATCCTTCTTCTCTTCCGCAGGAGCCGGGGCAGCGGGTGCCGCCGTGGTTCCCTCCGCAGCCCGCACACTTGGAACGACCGCAAAGGTCAGACCGATGACCAACGCCAACATGGCCAACATGATCTTCTTCATAGGTATTCACCCCCTTTCCTTTGATAGATTTCTGAACCAGCTTTCGGTCTAAAGGCCAAGGGCGGCCTTTGGCCGGAAAGCGGCCCTGTTGGATATCCGCAATCTTGATGCCAGGAGCCTTCCTCCTCGCATTTTTGAAACCCATTGAAATGGTTCAAGAATTAATCATAAGGCAAATCCTTGAGGCAGACACCTAGGGGATTACCCTGTGGCAGAATGGCAGGACTTAACCAAACCGCCTCACTCTGAGACCGGTCCAGGCGGTCATCAGAAATGGACGAAGGGTCTCCTATGGAGTCTGTTTGAGGGGATAGGTACCTTCGAGAGCGGACGGCTTTCTGGGCGACGAGTGGTTTGGTCCGGCTCATCGGTCTCGGGGGCGCGGAGAGGCTCGAGGAGAGTTCGAGCCCGACCGTCATTGACAGGTCACGGAACGGCCCATATAATCCCCTTTTTCAATCAAACAGGTTCACAAGCACGCAGATCGAAAAGAAAGTGAGGGAGCATGTCGGCCACGTTCAGGCAACCATCGAACCTCAAGCGGAAGCGGGATCACGGCTTTCGGAAACGCATGAGCACCAAGCAGGGCCGCAAGGTGTTGGCTCGCCGTCGGGCGAAGGGACGCGCACGTCTCACTGTGTGAAAGGACCCCGTGGGATGTCCCGGCCGCTGGGCAACCGTCTCAGCTTCCTTCGGAAATCAGCCGATATTGAACGGGTGAAGCGGGAAGGCCGCCGGTTCCAGACCCCTTTTTTCAACCTGCTGACATGTCCCTCCAGGATGCCAGGAACCCGTATCGGTATCGTCGTGGGAAAACGCTTGGGCGGGGCCGTCACGAGGAATCGAGCGAAACGTCGGTTCAGGGAGTTGGCGCGCTGCGTACGGTCGCAGTTGGTTGCCGGACGGGATCTGGTGGTGTTTCCCCGGCGGGAAGCACTGCTCGCCTCCTACCACCTCCTCCGGGAGTCCTGGAGGGCGGCGCTCCGGCACGAAGGAGTCTTGGTTTCAGATTCGGACCAGCAATGCGAACCGTCTGTCTCCATATAATCCGGTTCTACCAGCGATGGGTCTCTCCGCTGGGTCCACCTGCCTGCCGCTTTGAGCCCACCTGCTCCGGTTATGCCTACGAGGCGATCCGGCGTTACGGCGTGCTGTCGGGACTGGGGCGAGCGGTCCTTCGGCTTCTCAAATGTCACCCGTTCCACCCTGGGGGGATCGATCCCGTACCGTAAACGAAGTCCGTGGCCGGCTCGGAGAAGGCGGCCCGGATGGTTCTTGCCGCATGCCCAACCAGACCCTCGTCTTGTAAAGACCGGCTGACTCTCCGGCCAGGGCCGAGGCCATGGCGGTCGCCCTCCTTAGTCGAGTGGCGGTCTCTGACCTGGCTGGTTGAGGGAAATGGAGTTACTAGCGTCAATGGAAAAGCGAGTTGTCCTGTTTTTAATCCTCGCGCTGTTGATCCTCCTCGGGTACGACTACATGCTGCGGGAGCTGGGCTTGGCCCCGGTTCCCGAGGCGCCCGAACAGGCCCGCCAGGTTGGGGAAAAGTCTCAGCAGGCCGAGGGCACCAAAGAGGGCGCGGGCTCGGTCGGGACGACTCCTGAACCCGGAGTCACGGCGGCGCGCGCGCTCCCGAAGGATGCTGCTCCCATCTCCGCGGGGGCGTCTGAAACTCTGGAGCGGACCGAGGAGGTCAGCACCGACTTGTACCGCGCCGTTTTCACCAATCGCGGCGCCACGCTCCGTTCCTGGGAGCTCATACGCTACCGCACGGCTGACCCCCAGGATCAGCGACCTATTCAATTGGTCTACTCG
>JBFFYZ010000009.1:0-14837 GCA_041568895.1 Nitrospiraceae bacterium | reverse complement strand
GGAGTAGTCCTGCGAGGCAATTTTAAGGATCGTCATGAATCATCCCTTCCCCTCGGCGAGGGGCTGCCATGGGCGGCCGGGGTGCGGGAAAACTTGGAATGCCTGGAGCAATCCCCCACCGCAACTGCCCGGAAAGCCCAGGGATCCTTGGAGGCCTGATCCCTTCCTTTGGGGAAGTCCCAAAAGTCATGTGAACGAAAGGCACATTCTGTGCCAGGTCCCTCCCTCTAGGCCGATATACTGGGGACAGCCTTCCGGAATGGCTGGGAGGTATGGCACGAATTGGTCAAATTTTTGGCCCTACCACTATGAATTGAAGACAAGAAAACCATCCCCATGCTATCTTGAGGGGAAAAAAAGCCGAAGCCTGAGGCATAAAGAGAGGGGATTTGGAAAAGCCGAGTCATTTTTTCAGAGGCCCCCTGGGGGACCCCTTTTTTGCCTGGCCTTATGGAATCTTGACGCGCAAAAATGTCCAGGTCCTAAGGAAGAGGTCCCATAAAGAACAGGGTGAAATAGTTACGCTGTGACCAATGCCGTATTTCTTTCCTCATGAGCACCTGTTTGTGGCGGGTCTTAGTGTCTTGATTCTAGGGTTGCTGGTGATTCGCGTTCGCCTCGCGCGGCGTCGGCGGGAACAAGCGGTGACGTCGCCGGGACAGCGAGCGGAAGGACACCAGGATCACGCCACGTTGTAGCGCAACCGCGCATTCTGTCGCGATGTTTCATTGAACTTTCCTACCCCCTCTTTTATAATCCCCGTCATGGTCGTGAGTGCGTAGGGAGGCGAGCATGAACCCAGGAGCCAGCCTTCTCCGGCAGGACGGCCGGAGAGCGGATCAGCTTCGGACCGTTAAAATTACGCGGGATTTCATTAAATATGCCGAGGGGTCGGCGCTGATCGAAATGGGCGGAACCAAGGTGATCTGCACGGCCTCCGTGGAAGAAAAGGTCCCCCCCTTCCTCAAGGACAAGCGGCGGGGATGGGTGACGGCGGAATACGCCATGCTGCCCCGAGCCACCCAGGAACGGACACCCCGGGAGGCGGTCAAGGGACGGCAGGGCGGTCGGACGCTGGAAATTCAACGGCTGGTCGGACGGTCCTTACGCGCGGTCACGGATATGGGAGAAATGGGCGAGCGCACGATCTGGATCGACTGCGATGTAATCCAGGCCGATGGGGGGACGCGCACGGCGTCCATCACCGGTGCGTTCATCGCCCTGGCGGACGCGTTTGCCGCCTTGAAGAAGAAGAATTCTATCAAAAAAATCCCCCTGACGGATTACCTGGCGGCGATCAGCGTGGGAAAAGTGGGGGGCGAGGTCATGGTCGACCTGGCGTACGAAGAGGATTCCTTGGCTGACGTGGACCTGAACCTCGTGATGACCGGCCGGGGCCGGTTCGTCGAAGTGCAGGGCACCGCCGAGCGGACGCCGTTCGACAAAAATGACCTCGACCAATTCATGTCGATGGGTTGGGCGGCCATTCAGGACCTGGTGGCGCTGCAGAAGAAGACGGTCGGAACGCTCGGGTGAACTCGGGGCCACGTTGATCGCCGAATTGGTGCTGGCCACGAACAACCGCCACAAGGCGGCGGAACTTCAGGCCTTACTGAGCGACGTGGGCGTCAGGATTCGGACGCTCGCGGAATTTCCGGATGCGCCCGAGGTGGTGGAGGACGGGACCACCTGCGAGGCGAACGCGATCAAGAAAGCGACGGCCATCGCCAACCATACCGGTCTCCCCGCGATGGCGGACGATACCGGGCTCATGGTGGAGGCGTTGGGAGGCCGACCCGGGGTGTACGCCGCCCGTTATGCCGGCGAGCAGGCGACCTATGAGGACAATTGTCGCAAACTGCTCGGGGAGCTCCAAGGGGTCCCGGTGGCTAAGCGCGGGGCCCGTTTCGTGACGGTGGTAGCCTTCGTCCCACGACCCGGGGTTCAGGCGCAGGTTGTCGAGGGGGCGCTTGATGGAGTGATTGCCGAACAACCGGCCGGCACCTACGGGTTCGGGTATGATCCGGTGTTTGTCGTGCCGGAGTTGGGGAAAACCTTGGCCCAGTTGACCTCCGGAGAGAAAAACCGGATCAGCCACAGAGCCAGGGCATTGGCCAAAGTCCGGGAGATTTTACAAACGATGAATGCTGAACGATGAATGATGAATGCAGATGGGGGAGGGCTTTTTGGGGGGGCGGTTACGTTCATCATTCATCGTTCCTCGTTCAGCATTAGTTTAACGTCGGGGCGTAGCGCAGCCTGGTAGCGCACCTGCTTTGGGAGCAGGATGTCGGAGGTTCAAATCCTCTCGCCCCGACCACTCCTCGCTTCGCTCGTGGCTCGTGAGGTGGCGCACCCCCGATAGGCGCAGCCGCCGGGCATCCTCAGTTATTGCGCGTCTCGCTTGCTCGTCGTTTGGCGCGACAGGTACTCACCGATAGCTGTTAATCAGGCAGTGTCGCGCCAGAACGTACCATCGGGCCATGGCGTGTGATCACTAAGCAAGGTGTCGCTACGCGACGTTCATCTAAGATGAAGACGGGCTTCAACCTTTTCCGGTGCCCCAACGCCAAGACGTGGAGGTCCCTGGCGCGGCACTACCGGTTGGATCACGTCTTTATGTTCCTGTCGCGCCAATATATGCGCCCGTAGCTCAGTTGGATAGAGCACCAGCCTTCTAAGCTGGGTGTCGCAGGTTCGATTCCTGCCGGGCGCGCCAGCGTTCTTGCCAGCACTTACCCTGCTCCTTCGCCCGCATTCTCCGCCCGAGACTCCTCTGAACAACGACCAGGCAATCGTAGGGAAGTTCCCGCTAGCCTGGTAGCGACGGAATAGTCCGACGGGACAACTCGTTCGGGGCGAATCATCAGAAGGGGGGATTGCAGCCGGACAGATCAGGTACCCGAAGACAACACGTCTATTACCCGTTGGAGGAGGAGTTCGGGGGTGAAGGGCTTGGAGATGGTGGCGGCCTCTGAGGTGAGGAGGCCCTGCTGCAACAGGCTTTCCGGGGGATAGCCGGACATGTACAGTACCTTCATGTCCGGATAGGCGGGATGCAGCGCTCTGGTGAGCTGGGGGCCACTCATCCCTCTCATGACCACGTCGGTCAGCAGGAGGCTGATCGGCCCCTCATGAAGGTTGCCCACCAACAGTGCGGCGCTCCCATGGGAGGCCTCCAGCACAGAATATCCTTTGGATTCGAGTATCGCGCGAGCCACGGACCGGACCGCTTCGGCATCGTCCACGATCAGAACGGTGGCCGAGTCTGGGGAGGGGGCCCGCCGGATGACCTGATGATGGCCGGCTCTGGGTTTTTCATCCACCCTCGGCAGATACACTTTAAAGGACGTCCCGTGTCCGATCGCGCTGTCCACAAATATTGATCCTCCGCTTTGCTGGACTATGCCGTACACCGTCGACAAGCCCAGGCCTGTTCCCTTTCCCTGTTCCTTGGTCGTAAAGAACGGCTCGAAAATGCGGGCTTGGGTCTGGGGATCCATGCCGCACCCCGTGTCGCTGACCGTGAGGAGGACATAGTTGCCCGGTCTGATATTGAAGTGGTAGGGCACCATTGGATCGGTGACGTCGAGGTTCTCGGTTTTGATCGACAGGGTTCCGCCTTGGGGCATGGCGTCCCGGGCGTTGACGGCCAGGTTGAGCAGGACCTGCTCGAGCTGTCCCTGGTCGGCCTTCACCGGCCTGAGGTCAGGGTCCAGGACCGTGAGCAGTGCGATATGATCCCCGACCAAGCGTCCGATCATGGACGACATGTTGGAGACCACGGCATTGAAATCCAGGATCGAAGGTTGCAGGGCCTGCTTTCGACTGAAGGCCAGCAGTTGCTTCGTGAGTGAGACGCCCTGGACCCCGATTTTTTTGATTTCCTCGATGTCCTGTCGCAGGGAGCTGTTGTGCTCCAACCGACCGAGGAGGAGCTGGCTGTAGCCAGTGATGGCGGTTAACAGGTTGTTGAAATCGTGGGCGATGCCCTGCGCGAGATGGCCGATGGCCTCCAGTTTTTGGGATTGCCGGAGCTGGGCCTCGAGGTTCTTGCGCTCCGTGATATCCCGCACCACCGCCAGAATCCGGGATTGGCCGTCCATCTCGAACGCGGTGCCCTTGATCTCCACGCTGAACGGCGTGCCGTTCTTCCGAATGTGGGTCTCCTGCGCATAGACCCGATCGCCGGCCTTGAGTTGACCGAGGAAGTCCTGAAACTGGGATCGGTCGGAGGGATGCACGAGTGCCCAGGCGGGCAAACCCAGCAACTCCTCGTAACTGTAGCCGTGCATGGAGCAGGCCTCGGCGTTCCCCTCGATCAGGGAGCCGGAATCATCCAAGACCAACAGGGCGTCGCCGGTGGCTTCAAAAATGGCCCGATATTCCTCTTCCTTCTCGCGAAGCAGGTCCATGTCCCGACGGGTTTCGGTGACGTCTTGGATCGCGACGATGAGCGCCTCTCTGCCATTAAAGATCACCGAATTGGTGGAGAGCTCGACGTCCAGGAGGGTTCCATTTTTCCGGCAATGCCGCAGGGTCCCCATGGCCTTGGGGATCTCCAGATAGATATCGGACCATCCGCCCTCGCTATTTACGGAGCCGGATCCCCGGCCGGGGGCCATTAGGTCCCGGAGGGACATGCAGAGGAATTCCTGGTGGGAGTATCCGTAGTGATGGAGGGCGGCTCGGTTGGCGTCCAGCACGGCCAGGGTGGTCCGGTCTACGATCAACAAGGGCAGAGGATTGCTCTCAAAAGCGAAGCGATACTGCTCACCCTCTTCACGGAGTTGCCGGGCGTTGGAATCGAAGCTGACGTAGTTGGGAGTTACGGTCCAGGCGTGAAAGCGCTTTTGCAGGAAGCTGAACACTCACCTTCCTCCTTGCTTACGATAGCCACAGGCGTCCCTTCCTCTTTTGATTCTTCTCTATACCCTCTCTTGGTCTCTTGCCTTTGGTTAGGAAGCCGGTGGTTTCGCTTCCCGTATAACTAGCAAATCACCTTAGATAAAAGGATTACCTAAAATGGAATTCCTAAGTACAGCCTATCACGGATAAAAAAATTGTATAGGAGCAATATATTTTGGGGATACCTTAAGAGGACGCCACAAAATATAGTGGGGTAGGTCATGCGGTTGAAGCAAAAGCCGACGGCTTGACCAAGGAGAGAACTGCCTCCGTTTTGGGCACTGGGAACGCGAAAGGCAGGTCTGTCAAAGGGTTTGGGAAATTTTCTTCCCTTTCAATGAGGATGGTTTCGCCGGTCATCATAGCCCTAAAAAGTTATACGTGTGGCAGGTTGGATCAAGCCTTGGACAACCGCTCGGAGTGTGGCGCGCTCCGTTTGGCCCACGCTATGCCGGCGTTGGACCCTCGGTCAAAACCGGTGTTGATTTGGACCCACCGGGGGAGTATGTTTTGGGCGTAAAACGAAAACTACGAGAGCAGGCCCAGGGATGAATATGAGGAATAAATAAATAGGTAGGGGAGGTGCATGATGGGACCGACGAAGGTGGTGGTGAAGGGGAATGCGATTTACGATGCGAGGACGGGAAAGCTGATCAAGGACGGTTTTCCCACCCGCCAAGCCATCGAAGAATATGCGACGCATCATTATATTGCCCTGCCGGAAGTGGACAAGAAGGGCAAGCCCTGGGAATTGGACGGGAAGCCCGTCTACTGCCTGCGTGGCGTCAAGTATGAGACCCAGGACGATCATCAGGCCCATCTGGCCCGATGCCCGGATTGTGGAGGCATGGGCATCCGGGTCGAAGAGGTGACGCTCGAGAGGGACTGCATTCGCTGCGTGCAGTGCGGCCACGAGTTTGACTCCAGGCTGGAGATGATGGAGAGTTGAATGCCTCCGAAGCCCTCCCGGTCCCCTCGGAAGGCTGCCGTTGGTAAAGCTGTCAGTCGCCCGAAGCGGGCTTTGGGTAAGGGTGCTCGAAAAGTCGGGGTTGCTCCCGCCGTTCCCCCACGAGCCAAACGACAATTTCAGGCCCGCCTGCTCAAATGGTACCGCGAGAACGGCCGGGATCTTCCATGGCGAAAGACTTCCGACCCCTATAAGATCCTCGTCTCGGAAGTGATGCTCCAGCAGACGCAGGTCGATCGGGTCATTCCCAAATACCACGAATTTCTGGAGCGCTTTCCCACCCTCAAGGACCTCGCCACCGCCGAGCCCGAGGAGGTGCGAAAAACCTGGTATCCGTTGGGTTACAACATCCGTCCCCTCCGGCTGCATGGGATCGCCTGCGAAACCGTGGCGCGCTATGGCGGCAGCCTTCCGAATGACACGGAGGAGCTCCTCTCCTTCAAGGGCATCGGACGCTACACCGCGGGAGCCATCCGGTCCTTTGCCTTCAACGAAGACGCCCCAATTCTGGACACCAACGTCATGCGGGTGCTGCACCGCGTGTTTCTGGGGAGCGGGGACCCCAAAGCGATGAAAGCCCAGTTGTGGGGGTTGTCGGAGGCGATGATCCCGAAGGGGAAAGGGTACGACTTTAACCAGGCCCTGATGGATTTCGGCGCTACCATCTGTACGGCACGGGATCCCTATTGTCTTCTCTGTCCGATGAAAGACCTCTGCAAGACCTATCCCTTTGAACCGAAGAAGCCTCGAGGATTGAATGGTGGTCAGCGGGAGTGACCGGTAATGAACAAGAAGGCCGATTCCCGTCCACCGGCTCCCGTCACGCCTCATGCGTCTGTGGTCATCCAAGTAGCGGCGGGATTGATTGTCCATGAAGGGAAATATTTGATCGCCAGGAGGAAACAGGGCACCCATTTGGGAGGGTTCTGGGAATTCCCCGGCGGAAAACGAGAGCCGGGGGAATCGCTGACTGAATGCCTCAGGCGGGAACTGCGCGAGGAACTCGGAATTGAAATTACCGAGCCGACCCCCTTTCAGGTCATCCGGCACGATTACCCTGAGAAAAGCGTGGAGCTGCATTTCTTTTGTTGCACGCTCGACCGAGCCGGTTCAGGCAAAGACCGGATCGTCCGGGCCATCGGTTGTGAGGAGTATCGTTGGGTGGCGCCGGAGAAGTTGTCGGGTTTTGATTTCCCCCCGGCCGATCGTCCCCTGCTCAAGGCGATCCGGGAATCTGGGAGGATGGGATAACGAGTCCATTGGGGTGGCGCCTCTCGTGGGCCTGGAGCCGGTCGAGGAATCGGTGAGAGGGGAGGGCCCCCATGCAGTTTCCGCTCGAAGCCAGGCTGAAAGACGGCACGGCCATTCGCCTCATTCTCGCAGATCACCGGCATGTCGATGAATTAAAAGGGCTGTACCGGGTGATCGTCGAGGAAGGCACCTCGTACCCCCATGACCGCCTCCCTGACCACGAGGATTTCAGGGACTACTGGTTTCGGGGCAAGAGCACCGTGGCCGCGTACCTGCGGAATCCTGATCGGGAGGGGGAGGTGCTGGGCGCCTTCTATCTCAAACCCAATTGGCCCGGGCGGGCCAGGCAGGTGGCCAATGCCGGGTTCATCGTCGCGCCGAAGTGGCGACACAAAGGGTTGGGCTGGCTCCTGGGTGCCACCATGTTGGATTATGCCAGGGGCCTTGGGTATCGGAGCGTGATTTTCAACCTGGTCTTCGCGGACAATACACCAGCCCGGCACCTCTGGACCAAGCTGGGATTTGCCGAAATCGGGGTGATTCCAGGCGCAGTACGGAGGGATGACGGCACCTATCAGGACGCCGTCATCATGTTCAAGTCGTTGATGGACAAAAGTTAAGTCGGTTTGGTCCGTTACGTCCGTTAAGTCTGGAACGGACCTAACTGACTCAACGGACTAAACGTCGCTATTATGCGAGTTGTTTTAGACATCGAAACCATCCAGGCTCCACGGGAGGAGTGGGCCAAGATCGCCGGGCTCCGGTCCGAGTCCAACCAGGAGGACTTGGCGATGGGAACCGACGACCTCTTCGCCCGGGCAGATGCCGAGGAGCGACGAAAGATCGAGGACGAACTTTACGAAAAATCCTCCTTCGACGGTACCTTCAGTCAGATTGTCTGTGTCGGGCTGGTCATGTTATCGGACGCAATGGATCCCCAGGGTGCCCTGTGCTGGTACGGATCCAACGAGAGGGAACTCCTGCGCAAGTTCTGGGCCAAAATCGGCCAAATACGGCCGTCACTCTATATCACCCATAACGGGCTGGGATTTGACCTGCCGTTCATCAAGAAACGCTCGGTCATTCATCAGGTCAAACCGACGGTAGAGATTTCGCTGGCCAAGTTCCGGACCGAGCCCGTCTATGACACGATGGCGGTCTGGAGCAACTGGGACAACCGGGGCTGGGTCAAGCTGGATGTGCTGGCGCGCGCACTCAATGTCGAGACTAAATCCGGCAGTGGAAAACAGGTGGCCGAGATGTGGGCGCGGGGGCAGGCGAAGGACATCGCCGAATATTGTTTGCAGGATACCTACGTCACCTATGCCTGCTACTGCCGGATGACCTTCCGGGAGCCCCACTCCGGCCATGTCATGCTGCTAAACAAAGAATTGATAGAGGTGGGGTGAGGAAGAGAAGGGACGCGCGGCCTTATTGCGCGGGCGAGGGTTTGCCTTTCTGCTTCGGACGTTCGTTCAGTGTTTGCTGCTCCTTTAACTGCCGCTTGATCTCCTGCAATTCCTTCTTAAGCGCCTCGACCTCTTGCTCCGTGGCGGCCGGCTGCGCGGGCGGTTGAGCCGGACTTGCTGCGGCCGGCAGAGTAGAAGCCGATGCGGCCGGTTGGTCCGGTAGTTTCTCCAACAGCTCGTAATCAACGACCAGCGTGGGAGTCTCGGTGCCTCCCACCCTGAATGTATCCGGTCGTTGGGCTTCCTTGGGAAAAAACACGAGTTCACGGCCGGTCAATCCGGTCTGATCGGAGTAATGGCGGTTGGGTCCGTCAATCATGGACCTTTTCTGAGACCCGGATCGAAACCGGGTCAGGTGTATTTGTAACGAGCGACCGTACGCGAAGAGTACTCCCGAAGTGATTTCCTTTGGCGCTAGGGTCAGCGGCGGCTCAGTGGGGCCAGGGGCGGCGCCTTCTTTCTCCGAATAGGGCGGCGAGGTGGTCTGATGAATCCGGAATCCGATTCGCTGGTCGGGGGAGGCTTTGGCAAATGCGGTTGCGATAAACGGGGCGATAAAGTCCGCTTCTTCGTCCGAAAACGCCCGCGTGATCATGGGCTGGGAGGTAAACATTGCCTGCAGCGTGCTCCTGTCGTCACGCACCTGAATCCCGCGCAATGCGCGCGCGATGGTGCCACTGTTCAACGTGATTGGATGTGTGGCCTGAAACGCTGTGTCCGGGACTTGCTCCAGATAGACCGTGCCACGCGGGCTGTCGTGAATCGTCAGTCCGTGGCGGGGAGACGACGAGCACCCTGGTAACCATAGCAAGATGAACCAGAGCAACGTGACTTTGATGAGGGAGACCGCGACGTCTCGCGGCCTGAATGAGCGTGACATACTGCTGCCCTTCCCTGTCGGGAGTTCTGCTTTATCTCTGGGACCGGGCGGAATTCCCATTGGTTTTTTTGAGGGCCTCCATTTCGACCTTTTGCTCGGCCAATTCCCGGCGAAGGATCAGGAGCTCCTCTTTTAGGGCGTGTAATTCCAGGTCCTTCCTGATGACCAACTCCTTGATGGACCTGAGCTCCTCCGGGGAAACTTCTTGAGTCGGTCGGATCTGAATGGGCGTGGAGGAAACGGGCAGTTCCTGTCCGGAATGGGACTGTGTGTCCGGGATTGCGGTCCGGGAGCCCGAAGTAGTTGGGGATGGGACCACTGGCGGTTCCGGGGAGCCGACGGGGAGGTTTTCCAGAAGGTGATAGTCGATGACCAGCGTGGTCAAGAAAGGATCTCCCATGGACTCGTTGGGCTGAAACAGATCGGGTCGAATGGCGCCTTCCGGGACGAAGAAAACCGTTCGTTCCCGCAAGCCGGCAGGGTCGGGAAGTCGCCGGTTCGGCATATTGACGGCGTCCGGCTTTTTCGGGAGGACGCGATACTTGGCCAACGTAAAATAGAGTGACCGGCCCAGCACGGACAGGATGGCTTCCGTGGTGGCCGGCCCATAGGTGGTCGGATGCTGGACCCAAAATCGGACCTGTTGGCTTGGGGTCGCCCGAGCCAAGGCCTTGGCCAGATAAGGTGCCAGAACGGCCTGGTCTTCTTTGGAGAACACCCAGGCGTATTCCGCCCGTTCAGTCATCAAGGTATGGGTCAAGCTCGACTTACTCCGCACCCGGATCCCCTCCAGCACACGCGACAGGAGAGTCGCGTCCAATGATACCGGGTGGGTAGCCTGGTAGGACCGTCCACCGGCTTGCTCCAACTGAACCGAACCCCGGGCACCGGTGAACAGCAGGGTCTCTGGCTGTGGGTTGGAGACGCATCCCAGGGACAGCAAGAAGAACGAGGCGATGCCTAGTAGAAACACAAAGAGGCCTGGCCTCCTCGGTATGGTCCTGGTGATGCGCTCGTCCATTGGATTTTCTGGGGGTTTCGGCAGTCTACCACAAAGGGGAGGGGGCAAAACAAACTGTTGACAGTGCCGGTTGGACCTTGGTATATACCGCGATCAATTGCTCGTCCGGAAATGTGGGACAAGGGCGTCCTCCGGGTCGAGCCTCATAGCAGTCAGGACAATGACGTCCTTTTGGCCTGCGGGAGGTGTTCCCGGGCCGGAAGGACGTTTTTTTATGCCATTGAATGTTTCCACGCCATTCGCGGGCAGAAGCAGCAGACGCGTGACGATGAAATCAACGCTGAGCCTTAGAACATGTGCCCTAAAGGAACGTTCTCACGTGTAGGTCCTGGCGGAATCAGCGGGTGGGGCTTGGGTCGGGAGGCAGGCTCGGAGCCGACCTCCCTTCTCAGGTGCGAAGGCGTAGTCCGTCGCGCCAACAAGCATCGTGATCAGGGTCAAGAAAAGGCACTTGACGCGGTGAGACTGGAAAGGTTTTAGGCCCGCGCCCGATTGGGCTGACAGAAGGGGGCAACGACGCCCCTGTGCGGTATGCACGGCGTCGAGGACAATGGCGTCCTCTTGGTCCGAGGTTTGGACCTTGAGGACCTTTTTTATGACCATTAACCCGAAGAAGGTGTTGAGGGATCTGAACCTTAAGGAGGCAGCCATGCGTGCAAGGACCAGCAGAGGACAGTTGGAAGTCCCCTCAACAGCGAATCGCGCTCAGACCTCTCAGGAGTATTTCGAGCGAACCGTCGAAGAGTCCGTCGTGGCGTCGGTGTTGCAGGCAGCCGGACCGACTCGGCGCCAGCTCCTTGCCGGCCTGGGGGCGGCAGCCCTCACGGCGTTGATCGGGGAAGTATTTCCGCTCGGGAAGCTTTTGGCATTTGCGGCGGATCCGGTCGGGAAGCCCGAGAAAAAAGATCTGAACATCGGGTTCATTCCGATCACGTGCGCCACGCCGATCATCATGGCGGAACCGCTCGGCTTCTACCAAAAGCACGGGCTCAACGCCAAGGTCAAGCGGGCGGCGGGCTGGGCGATGGTCCGCGATTGGGCGATCAACAAAGACGTGGATGCCGCCCACATGCTGTCGCCGATGCCGCTGTCCATCACGCTTGGCGCCGGTTCGGTGCCGGTGCCGTTCTACATGCCGGCCGTGGAGAACATCAACGGGCAAGCCATTACTTTGCACATCAAGCATAAAGATGTGAAGACGGCCGTGGATATGAAAGACTTCCGGTTTTGCGTGCCGTTCGATTATTCGATGCACAATTACCTCTTACGGTATTTCCTGGCGGAGGGCGGAGTCCATCCGGACAAGGACGTGCAGATTCGAGTGGTGCCGCCACCGGAAATGGTGGCCAACCTGAAGGCCGGCAACGTGGACGGCTATTTGGCGCCGGATCCCTTCAATCAGCGCGCCGTATACGAGAATGTCGGCTTTATTTATAAGCTGTCGAAGGACATCTGGGACCGCCATCCGTGCTGCGCCTTCGCGATTTCCAAAGAGTTCGCGACGCAGTATCCGAACACCTTCAACGCGCTGTTTCGAGCCATCGTCGATGCGACGCACTACGCGTCGAATCCGGCCCACCGGAAAGAGATTGCGAAGGCGATTGCGCCGGCCAACTACCTGAATCAACCGGTAATCGTGCTGGAGCAGGTTCTGACGGGCACCTATGCCGACGGACTCGGCGGCATTAAAAAGGTCCCTGACCGCATCGACTTCGATCCGTATCCATGGCATTCGATGGCGATCTGGATCCTGACCCAGATGAAGCGATGGGGGCATATCAAAGGGGATATCAACTACAAGGAGGTGGCCGAACAGGTTTACCTGGCGGCGGATTGCGATCGGATCGCGAAAGAGCTGGGCTATCCTACACACAAGGCGACTATGGCCAAGCATACGTTGATGGGAAAGGTGTTCGATCCTGAGGCTCCTGAGGCATACGTGAAAAGCTTCAAAATTAACAGCATGGTGTGACCACGGTGAACTTTAGGGCGGCATCCAATAAGGAGATAGCGGGAATGCCTGGAGCAACAACGGGAAGCTGGAAGGACATCTGGATCATCTCGGGGACATTGCTGCTCCTGTTTCTGGCGGCCTGGCACGTGTCCACGATTCGGCCTGCCTTCGATCCGAAAGGCCTCACCGAGGAGGAACTCCTGACGATGGAGTTCAACGGCGACATCATGCAGACACCGGACGGTACCTATATCTGGAATCCGGAAAAGGAAAAGGTCAGGGGCGTGCCGGGTCCGCTGGCGGTTTTTGAGAAGGCACGGACCGAACTGGCCGAGGCGTTTGTCATAAAAGGCACGAATGATCACGGCATCGGATATCTCGTGATCTATACCGTCACTCGTTTTGCAGCCGGTTTCGTGGCGGCCTCTCTTGTGGCCACCCTGCTGGGTGTGGTGCTGGGGCTCAACAAGCTGATGTTCCGGGCGGTAAATCCGTATATCCAGATTCTGAAGCCGATCTCGCCGCTCGCCTGGATGCCGTTGCTTCTGTATACGGTGAAAGATCCCAAATGGACTGCGGTGATGGTGGTGTTCATGGCGTCGCTCTGGCCCACCCTGGCCACGACGGCTTTCGGCGTCAACTCGTTGCGAAAGGATTATTTGCACGTCGCGTCGATTCTTCAATTGACCTGGTTTCAGCGGCTGTGGCGAGTGGTCCTGCCCGGCGCCGCGCCGGCGATCGTGGCGGGCCTACGGATCTCCTTTGGGAGCGCGCTTGTGGCGGTCGTGCCGGCCGAAATGCTGCTGGGCGAACTCGGGGTGGGCTATCTGAGCTGGATTGAATGGAACAACCTGGATATCTCAGGGGTGATTTTTGCCATATTGGTCGTCGGTGTCGTGGGGGTCATTCTGGACTCCGGCTTCAACAAACTCGCCGGTCTTGTCACCTATCAGGAGTAGCCGATGGCATTTCTCGAAATCGATCACGTGAGCAAATTCTTTCCAAAGCCCTCGGGCACCGGTCGGGTCTGCGTCTTCCATGACGTGACCCTGAAGATCGAAAAGGGCGAATTCGTGACAACGATCGGTCATTCGGGCTGCGGCAAGACCACTCTGCTGAACATCATCGCCGGGCTCGAGACCATGAGCGAAGGCGGTATCATCCTGAACGGTAAAGAGGTGATCGGGCCGGGCTTGGACCGCATGGTGGTCTTTCAGACCTTTTCGCTGATGCCCTGGATGACCGTATTCCAGAACATCCGGTTGGCCGTGAAGGCGGCTTATCCCGATTGGGACCGGGATCGCATCGCGGGCCACGTGCGGAAATATATCGAACTGGTGGGGCTGAAGGGCTCGGAAGACAAGCGACCGACGGCGCTGTCAGGCGGCATGAAACAGCGGGTCGGACTTGCCCGCGCCTTCTCGATCGAGCCGAAAGTGCTGTTGCTCGACGAGCCTTTCGCCCAGATTGACGCGTTGACCAGAGGGGTTATCCAGGAGGAGCTGGTCCAGATGTGGAGTACCACCCGGAACACCGTGTTCATGGTCACGCATGACGTGGATGAGGCGATCCTGCTTTCCGATCGAATAGCCCTGATGACCAACGGGCCCGCCGCGCGGATCGCGGAAATCATCGATGTGACGATTCCACGGCCCCGCACCAGGGACACGATCGTCGAGCATCCCCACTACTACAAGATCCGCAATCACATTATTCACTTTCTCGTGAAACATGTGTCGTCGGGCGTTAAAGAGGGGGAGGAGGGGGGCCGGGAGGACAGTCCCCATCCCGTGGTGGTGCGGTTTTAGATGAGTGCCGAGGGGAGGAGCAGGGAGTGGATGCTATCCCGCCCTTGACAGGCTCGCCGTGAAGGGATTATAAGCTGGGCGCCCTGTAAAACTACGGAGGATGGACAACGGCGTCCATCCAGCCCGAGCGGGGTCCTAGAAATACGGGGACAATGGCGTCCTTTTTGGTCTACCAACGGGACCGGAAGGGCGTTTTTTTTTGCCCGCATCCGGTCCAGGCTCGGTCACATGACGTCCGTGGCGGTGGCGTCTAGGTGAACAAGCCGGGTCACTGAGCAGCGAACTCAGCACTTGGATATGGGAGGTTGCGAGCATGAAGGCAGATCAGGCAAGAGAGCGGAATGTAAAGAAAATGTTGGTAGTTGCCGGGGCCACCATGGCGCTCGTGGCTGGGGTGGCGTCCACCCTGCCCAGTGCCTACGCAAATGGCAAGATCTCCAGCGACGACCCGGACAAGTGGATAAGCCTCGGACTGGGTGTGAAGACCTCCTTTGTGGCTCAGGAACATGGGTCGGCGAACCGCGGGAGTTACAGCAATAGATTCGGCGTCGACTTCCAGCGTTTTTATTTAAACGGGTC
>JBFFYZ010000008.1:0-15404 GCA_041568895.1 Nitrospiraceae bacterium | reverse complement strand
TCCCGCTCCTTTTCCCGCTCGCAGATGAGCCGGACCGTGACGGACTGCACTCTGCCGGCGCTCAAGCGCCGCTGGACTTTCTCCCACAAGAGGGGGCTCAACTTGTAGCCGACGATGCGGTCAAGTACCCGTCGCGCCTGTTGCGCCTTAACTTTCTTGATGTCGATGTGTCCAGGAGTTTTGAGGGCCCGCTTGATGGAGGACTCGGTGATCTCGTTGAAGAGGACCCGAAAGACCTTCCCCTTTTTCCCGTTGACTTCCTCGGCAATGTGCCAGGCGATGGCCTCACCCTCCCGATCCGGGTCGGTGGCCAGATACACCTTGTCGGCTTCCTTGGCTTGCTTCTTGATGTCGGCCAGCACCTTGGCCTTGCCGCGGATGACCACATAATGCGGGGTGAAATCCTCATCGACATCCACCCCGAACTTGCTCTTGGGCAAGTCCTTCACGTGCCCCACAGAGGCCAGAACGGTATAGGACCGTCCGAGATATTTTCCGATCGTCCGGGCCTTGGCCGGCGATTCCACAATGATTAATGCCTTGCCCATTCCGACTCCTGTCTCCGACTGTTCCTAGTCATCACGAGGGTTGTATTTTTAACCGGGAAGGTGATTATACCCGGGACCGCTCGAGTCGCAAGTTTCTCCTATTATACCCGAACGTAGCAAGGACCAGGGAATTGGCGTATTAAGCCCTTGATTTCCAACGAAAGGAGTAGCCCCGTGACCTGGGCAGCAGGCAGGCTGGCCCCGGCGATCAGGTCATCGATGTGGGTCAATTCCGAAGACACTAATTTGTACACCTGGCCTTCCTCCTCACTGGGTGTGGGCCCCGTCTTCCCGACGGCCGGAGCCCGGACTATCAATCGCTCACGCAAGGGGCCTTGCACCTGGGGTAGGAGCTCCTCGATGATATCCTCAAGCTGTTCGACCAGCTTGGCTCCCTGCTTGATCAGACTATGCGGCCCTCGGCTGGTCTCTTCCTTGACCGATCCGGGCACCGCGAAGACCTCCCGGCCCTGGTCCGCGGCCAGTCGGGCGGTGATCAAGGAGCCGCTTTGCCGCGCCGCCTCCGTCACCACGACCCCGAGAGACAACCCGCTGATGAGCCGGTTCCGGCGGGGAAAATGATAGCCGTGGGGAGGTGCCCCGAGCGGCAACTCCGACAAGACCGCGCCCGCGCGCTCGATCTGTTTACGGAGCGTATCATGTTCCGGAGGATAGGTCCGGTCGATACCGCAACCCAATACCGCCAGGGTCCGGCCCCCGGCCCCCAGAGCCCCACGGTGGGCAGCCGCATCGATACCCCGAGCCATCCCGCTAACCACGGTGAACCCCGCTGCCGCCAAGCCACGGCTCAGCTCTTCCGTGATCATCCGCCCGGACGGGGTGGCTCGGCGAGCGCCCACCACCGCGACCGCGTTCTGATCCTCGGGTGCCAGGGCTCCGGTGACGTACAGCAACGGCGGCGGGTCCGGAATGGCCCGGAGCCGAGGAGGATAGTCGGGGTCCAGAACCGTGACCACCGACAGGGTGAGCCGCTCCGCATGCCGGAGTTCCCGGTCGATTCCCTGGAGGACCGCTCCATCCGGCTTCTGGGCAATGGCCCTCGCCACCGTGGTGCCGACCTGGCCGTTTGCCATCAAGGCCTCCGAGGAGGCCCCAAGCACGGCTTCCGGTGACCCGAACGACTGGACCAATCGCCCCAGCGTGGCGTCGCTGAGGCCCTGGACGGCACGGAGCATCAGCCAGGCCCGAAGCGACTCGGTACTCGGCATGGCCCCCCCAAATCCCAATCTCGGTTACAGGACGACGAGGTCGAACTGCTCCAGGTGAAGGCCGGAATCTGGCTTGACGACGATGGTCAGGTTGCTTTCCCGCTCCAACTCCTCGATGCCTTGATGTTCCTCATCGAGGAGCAGGCTGGATACATGGGGATGGGCTCCAATAACGATGGTACGCTCCTCCGAGGACTTGCCGATCCGGCGGATTTCCCGGAAGATTTCATAGGCCACGGTCCGGGGGGATTTCGTATACCCACGCCCCTCGCAATAATGACAGGGTTCCGAAAGGGTCCTCAGAATATCCTCCCGGACCCGCTCCCGAGACAGCTCGATCAGGCCCAGATCAGAAATCCTCGAGATCCTGGTCCTCGCCTTATCGCTGGACATGGCGTCCACCAGAGCCTGATACACCTTCTCACGGTTCTTTTCGCGCTCCATATCGATAAAATCGATGATGATGAGCCCGCCGATACCCCGAAGCTTGATCTGGGCGGCGATTTCTTTCACCGATTCCAGGTTGTTCTTCAAAATGGTTTCTTCCTGGTCCCGCTTCCCGACGTAGCGGCCCGTATTCACGTCGATGACCGTCATGGCTTCGGTGTGGTCAATGACGATGTGACCGCCGGATTTCAACCAAACCTTTCGATTCATGGCCCGGGCAATTTCCATTTCAATGCCCAGGTGATCGAACAGACTCTCCCCCTTATCGTAATAATGCACGCGAGACAGCTGCTCGGGCAAAAACCGCTGCACGAAATCTTTGACGGCCTCGTACTCCTGCTTCGAATCGATGACCAGACGGTCCACTTTTTTGGTGAAGAGATCGCGAACAACCCGGAACGTCAGAGTGAGGTCGGAGTGCAAGAGGCAGGGCGCTGCGACCTGCTCCCGTTTCTTCACCACGTCCTGCCACAGGACATTCAGGAACTCCACGTCGGACCGTAGCTCCTCCTCCTTGACTCCCTCGCTCACGGTTCGGACAATATAGCCGTACCCGGGACGGCGCAAGCGCTTCATGATTTCTTTCAGCCTGGCCCGCTCCTCGTCCTTGGGAATCCGGCGGGATACCCCGACGTGCTCGACGTTGGGCATGAATACGAGGTAGCGTCCGGGGAGAGAGACGTAAGTGGTGACCCGAGGCCCCTTGGTCCCGATGGGGCCCTTGGAGATCTGCACCATGAGCTCCTGGCCTTCCTCTAACAGCTGCTCGATGGGGCGGGTGGTCTGCCGACGGGGGCGGGGGACCTCGGAGCCTTTCTCGTCCTCATCACTGTCCACGAGAGTGTCCCCTGGCTCTGTGTCGGTGGACAGGTCCGACACATGGATGAAGGCCGCCCGCTCCAGACCGATGTCGATGAAGGCAGCCTGCATGCCGGGCAGGACTTTGACGACCTTGCCCTTGTAGATGTTCCCAACGAAATCCTGGTGCTTGGCCCGGTCCACATACAGTTCGGTGACCGTGCCATTGTCCAGCACCGCCACTCGGGTTTCCACCCGAGATACGTTAATCGCAATTTCAAAACCCATACGAACTCCCCGCCGTCCGTAGCCCCAGGCCGACACCAGGAAGGCTCAAAGGAGGACTTCTCACCCCCCGGCTCACCCATTGGATAGGCCGGCGGACCTGGATGGCGGCACCGGGGACTATCCCCGGACGGCATTTAAATTGTGACCCGACCCCTCGTCCCCTCTGAAACGGGAGGCTTCCCCCCATGAGACTCCGAGCAATTGCCCGGAACCACAGGAGGCCCAGGGTCGGCGTAGTTCAGTAAAACAAGGTCAGTCGACGTCGCTTGATATTCAGCAATAAGCCCAGTGCGGCCATGGTGGTGACGATCGCGCTTCCCCCATAACTCATCAGGGGCAGCGGAATCCCCACGATCGGAAAAATACCGGTGGTCATCCCGATATTGACGACCATACAGAACCCGATCATGGCGATCACCCCGGCCGCAAGCAGCACTCCCAAGACGTCTTTGGCTTTGAGGGCAATCTCTACGGCGTGCAGCATGAGCGCCAGGAACAGCCCGAGGATCACCAACGCCCCGAGAAAGCCCCATTCCTCCGCAAAGACGGCGAACACAAAATCCGTGTGCCCTTCCGGCAAAAATTTGAATTGGCTCTGGGTCCCCCCATACAGCCCTTTCCCGATGAGGCCGCCGGAGCCGATGGCGATGCGGGACTGGAGCCCATGATAGCCCTTTCCGCCCGGATCATAGGCGGGATCCACAAAGGTCATGATCCGCCCTCGTTGGTAATCATGGAGCGCCCCCCACATGATCTCCCAGGCGAAGGGGAAGACCATGAGGGCAAACACCAGGAGAATCCCCAGCGCCTTGGACCGGATCCCGACCACCAAGAGCATCACTCCATAGATCGAGAGAAAGCTGAGGCCGCTTCCCAGATCCGGCTGCTTGAGAATCAGCAGCAGCGCCGGCGCCATGATGAGCCCGGGCTGGACCACCCGCTGGAGCCATCCTTCCCGTGGGGCCGAGGCATAGTAGGTGGCAAGAACCAGGACCAGGACCAGCTTGGCGAATTCCGATGGCTGAAATGCAAACGGACCGATGGGAATCCACCGTTGAGCGCCACGACTGGTTTTTCCCGCGACCAGGACCACCGCGAGCAGCACGAGGACGATGGCGTACAGCAGATAGGACAGCCGGCAGATTTTGTGGTAGTCGACCGCCACCGTGACCAGGAAGGCTCCACACCCGAGCAGAATCCAGACCAGTTGCCTCCCGAAAAGGGGGAGACGGCCGGCTGGTTGGGCATAGGTCACACTGTAAATCGCTAGGACCCCCAGGGCCAGAATAGCGATGATGAGGCCCAGGAATCGCCATTCGAAGCTGTCCAGACCTCGATTGTCCAGGACCCGATCAACCATCGTCCCGCATTTCTCTCAGGGCTGCGCCTGGTGGGCCATCCGTGCCATCCCGGCTTCCTCACTCGCGGGGATTACCCGAGGTTCGTAGGGAGCCAGTTTCACGTAGGCCTCGATCATGTGTTTTGCCAGGGGCGCTGCTGCGGAGCCCCCATGGCCCATATTTTCAACCAGCACGGCGACCGCGATCCGAGGATCCTCAACGGGAGCGTAGGAGACGAACCAGGCATGGTCCCGGAGTTTCTTGGGCACCTCCTCCTCCTTCTGATCCGGTCTCAGGGCCGCGGTCTGGGCGGTTCCGGTTTTCCCGGCGATGGACACGAGCGTGGACCGAGCGCGTTTGGCGGTTCCGTCGGTGACCACATCAGCCAGCGCCTCTTGAATGATCTCAAGGGTCTTCCCCTTGACGGACAGCTGGCCGTAGGGAACCACGGGCACTTCTTGGAGCCGGCCCGTGGCCCGCTCCATGAGTCCCTTCACCAAACGAGGCCGATAGACGGTGCCTCCGTTGGCCACCGTGGCGATGAGGTGGGCCATTTGCAAAGGCGTGACCGTCGTGTATCCCTGCCCGATGGAGGCGGAGATCGTCTCGCCCGGGTACCAGGGCTCCCCGCGGACTTTTTCCTTCCAGGCGGACGAAGGCACAATTCCGGACCGTTCGGACGCGAGGTCAATACCGGTCGGCCGGCCCAGGCCAAATTTGCTCGCAAAGGACGCAATGGTGTCGATGCCCATTCGCTCTCCGACATTGTAGAAAAAGACATCGCAGGAATCCACGAGGGCCTTGTGGAGATTCATGGACCCATGTCCACCCGCTTTCCAGTCCCGATACATCCGCCGCCCGAACCAAAACCCGCCTGTGCACCGCACCTCCGTCGACGTCTTGACCGTCCCGGTATCCAGGGCCGCGGCCGCCATGACGATCTTGAAGGTGGACCCGGGCGGGTATTGCCCCTGCGTCGCCCGATTCGTCAGGGGATGCGCCTCATTCTGCACGATGGCTTCCCATTGCTTTGGCGTGAGTTCGCGGGAGAGCACGTTAGGGTCAAAGGCCGGACGACTCGCCAATGCCAAGAGCTCCCCGTTGGTCGGATCCAGGGCCACGATGGCGCCGGATTCCTCGCCCAACAACCGCTCCGCCAACTGCTGGAGGCGGAGATCAATGGTGAGATACAGATCATCGCCCGCGGTCGGCTTTTCGATCGAAAGCGTCCGTTTTTCATGCCCCAGGGCGTCGGCCTCGATCACCTTTTGCCCAGCCTGCCCTCGGAGAAAGCGGTCATAGGTTTGCTCGACCCCGTACTGTCCCACAATACTGCCGAGGTGAAGGTCGGCAAAGGCCTTCTGCTCCAACTGGTCCGCGGACACCTCGCCCACGTACCCCAGCAGGTGGGAGGCCGTCACTCCGACCGGATAGTTCCGCTGGGATTCCCCCTGGATCCGGACCCCGGGCAGGTCCAGCCGATGGGATTCCACCAACGCAGCCTCCCGCAAGGTCAGCCCTTCCTTTAATTTCCTGGGCACGAGCTTTCCGGCCCGCTCCGACATTTTTTTTCGGATCTGTGTTTCGTCGAGGCCGATCAAATCCACCAATTTTCTGACGAGCGCCCCACGATCCTTGACGTCCTCGACCGTGACGTACAAGCTGAAGCTAGACACATTGTTGGCCACCAGACTGCCGTTCCGGTCATAAATCAGGCCACGGGCGGGCTCCAGGATGACCGTGCGACTGGTGTTGTTCTCGGAAAGCCCCTGGTAATGGGGCCCTTCGTGAATCTGGAGCTGCCACAGACGAAAGGCCAATACCCCCACGACCAGGAGGAGGCCTACTCGAAAAAGGGTCAACCGGCGTTGCAGCTCGCGAAGTTCGTCTTGTTGGGATCCGTATTCCATGATCGTGGTCCTGGCCCACAGGGGGACGCCCGTCCCCGAGGGCCACTATTTTAATGACCAGATGAGGCTGGTCGGTCCCCCTCCACGTTGCTCGGTCCGATACCGTCCGGCGATCAACCAGTAGATCGCGGTGCCCACCAAGGCGTTGTACAGGGCCTCGGGGAGCAGGACGGCCCACAAGCGATACAAGGCACCCGCCCAACCCTCGCCAGTCAGGCCGCCGGCAAAAAAGACCAGGCCGACCAGAGTCGAGAATCCAAAAATCACCACCAGGGCCGTAATGGCCGAGGCGTTGGCCACATACCGGCTGGCCCGACCCGCCAAAAATCCAGCCCCACCCTTCGTCACTAGGTTCAACCACAATTCGCCCGCCGAGAACTGGTCCTGAATGAACCCCAACGCGAGCCCCAGAGCCAATCCCTCCCATGCCCCGGCGTACAGCCCCACCAGGATGGCGGCAACCAAACAGAGGTCCGGCCGAATCCCACCGATGCTGGCGAATTGCAGCAGGGTCAGCTGAAAGGGGATCAAGGCCACGATGAGGGCCAGGTACAACGCAGGCTTCACGGAGCGCTTCCCTTCTCGGAGGCGGCGGGCTGTGCGGGCGCCCCGTCGGCCGCTCCCGGAGGATAGGGCGACAGGATTACCAGGACTTCCTCAAGTTTCGAAAAATCCGCAGCCGGCAAGATTTCCGCTGATTGAAAGAGGTCATCGGCGGCCTTTTCGACCCGCGTGATCGATCCGATCATCAGACCCTTGGGAAATTCCCCGGTCAGACCGGAGGTCACCACGATGTCCCGTTCCCTGGCGATGGACAACAGAGGGATATATTTCATCCGAACTCCTCCCTGGGAGGTGCCCGACACGATGCCCTCGTCCCTCGTCCGTTGAATGAGCCCGGTCACGGCGTTGTTCGGATCGGTGATCAACAGGACCACCGAGGAAACCGGGGTGGTCTTGACCACCCGGCCGACGACCCCCGCCTGCGTGATGACTCCCATTTCGGTGTGGATGCCGTCGCGCTCACCTTTGTTTAACACCACCCCACGATACCAATTGGTCGAATCCCGGCCGATCACTTGTGCCGCGACCGTTTCCGGCCCTACGTTTTGTTTAAAGGCCAACAGCCCGGCCAGGCGCTGGCTCACGGCGGCGCTTTCCTGCAGCTCGTTGACCTGCCCCTGGAGATATTGAATTTCCTTGTGCAACCGCTGGTTCTCCTGGTGAACGTGGCGCAGAGCCACATACCCCTCCCAGACCTCGTGCAGGCTCCGGTTGATTGCAGCCAACACCCCGAGCGGCAGGGCCACGATCTGCGCGATCGGCTGCCCAAGGCTTTGCAACAGTCCTCGGCTCTGTTGAGGGAGCAGGACCAGGACCGAAAGCAGGAGCGCCAGCAAGATTAGCGTTACCCGCCTTGTTCCGGTGGTCACACGAAACATGGCTGTTTGATCAATCGTCCGGGGTGACGGTTAGCGGGAGGTGCTGCACTGCGACATGACGGACACCTTTCGCAGGAGGTCGAGTTCATCAAGGATCTTGCCGACTCCCAGCACCACCGAGGTGAGGGGATCGTCCACTGTAATGATCGGCAAGTTCGTTTCCTCTCGAAATCGGGTATCCATTCCCTTGAGCATGGATCCTCCGCCGGTGAGAACAATGCCGCGGTCAATGATGTCGCCGGCGAGTTCCGGTGGAGTGTTTTCAAGTGCCACCTTGATCGCATTGACGATCGTGCCAATGGGCTCCTGAAGCGCCTCGCGAACCTCGGCGTCATCGAGCACCAACGTCCGGGGAATCCCGGAAATCAAATCCCGCCCTTTAATCATCATGGTTTTTTTCTCCTCGAACGGGTAGGCCGAGCCGATCTCGACCTTGACGCGCTCCGCCATGTGTTCCCCGATCAGGAGGTTGTATTTTTTCTTGACGTAATTCATGATCGCGTCGTCCATGCGGTCTCCCGCGACCTTCACGGACTCGCTGTACACGATCCCGCCCAACGAAATCACGGCAATATCGGTCGTGCCGCCTCCGACGTCCACCACCATGTTGCCGGAGGGCTCGGTAATCGGGAGGCCCGCCCCGATCGCCGCTGCCACCGGCTCTTCAATGAGGTACACCTCCCGGGCTCCGGCGAGCTCCGCCGAATCCCGGACTGCCCGCTGCTCCACCTG
Source organism: Nitrospiraceae bacterium (assembly GCA_041568895.1). Lineage (GTDB taxonomy): Bacteria > Nitrospirota > Nitrospiria > Nitrospirales > Nitrospiraceae > JBFFYZ01. The sequence continues at coordinate 6,670 of JBFFYZ010000008.1, read as the reverse complement.
CGTGATGCGGGAAGGAACGCCAATGATGATCCGCGGCCGGACGAAGGCGCTCCGGTTATGCGCCTTGGTGATGAAGTATTTCAGCATGCGCTCGGCCATCTCGAAGTCCGCAATCACGCCTTCCTTCATGGGGCGAATCGCGGTGATGTTCCCGGGGGTCCGGCCGAGCATTTTTTTGGCTTCAGCGCCGACCGCCAGCACTTTTTCAGATTTCCGCTCGATGGCAACCACGGAGGGCTCATTGAGCACGATCCCCTTTCCTCGTACGTACACCAAGGTGGTCGCCGTACCCAGATCGATTGCCAGGTCGTTCGAAAACCAGCCGAGGACGTCGTTCGTGACCCCCACCGTGTTCTCCTTTCCTCCCGTTCCCCTCCGGCGCTCACGGGCGCCGGCGCGGGTGGTCTTCCACTGGTTCAGTCCCGCAGATCGAGTTGCCCCCCGTCCAAGACTTGGGTATGCGCAATCTCATCCCCGAGACGGAGGCCTTGATCGTTTCCGACAATCAGCAGTACTTCAAACGCGGTGATGGCGAGCGTCAAGATCCACCCGATATAAGGCACCGGAAACAGCAGGTACGCGAGGGCCAACGGGAGGTTCCTGATGATGGACTCTTTAAACCCGGCCACTTCCCGAGTGGGAGGAACTACGGTCTGAAGACCAATCAACCGTTTGCCGAGACTCCGCCCTCCGGAAAACCCATCGGCAATCAGGACATACGCCAACCCCGCCAACCAACCGACTGGGGGCGCCACCTTACTGGCAGCGGCGACGACGATGGCATCCACGAACTTCGCAATGAACCGATTCAGAACGTGCGCCTTTGGATAGACCCCAGGATCCAAGGGGCTCGTTCCCTCACCCTCCGTCAAGTCTCCCCCTTTGTAATTAGCGAACAAGTATAACAAATTTCCCTATGTATCACAAATGAATCACGCCTCTCCGGCACGGCGGCGACCCGACCTTATCGGTCCGCCTCGGGCGACCAACCCCTCTCCACGGCCTGACCCGAATGACTTGCCTCCGGCCAACTCCCCTCGGTACAATGCACCAAAATGACGGTATGCCCACGATTGACGTGGGAAGGAAGGTCCTCGGGAGAGCGCGTCCATGATCAAGCTGATGCGGGAAAGCGCCCATAAGTATCCCTGGTTGCTGAAGTCCATGATGGGAATTTTGGCCATCGCCTTCGTGATCACGATGGGCTGGTGGGGATTTGGGGAAGACACCTCGAACGCCATCGCATCGGTGGGCCCGCTGGCAGTGACTCGCGAAGAATACCTTCGGGCCTACGAGAATACCTACCGATTTTACAAAGAAAATGTCCAAGGTGACTTTCAGGAGGAGACCCTCAAGCAATTCGTGTTGGACGGCCTCATCGAGAATAAATTGTGGACCCTGGTCGCCGAGGACATGGGACTGACGGTTTCGCCAGAAGAACTGCGTCAGGATATCCTGCAGCGGGAAGTGTTCCAACGGAACGGGAAATTCGATGCCGAGCTGTACCGTCGAGTCCTGGCAGGGAATCGGCTGTCGCCGGCCCTGTTCGAGTCCCTCCACACCCTGGAACTGTTGAGGGCCAAAGCCATGATGATCGTGCGGGATTCGGTAGCCCTGACGCCTGCGGAAATCACCGAAGCGCAAGCGCTGATGGCCCGCCAACCGGCAGGGGACGAATCCGGTGCAACCGCGAAGGAGCGGATTTTACAGGACTTTTTGTTTCAAAAACAGCAGCGGGCCCTCATGGCCTACAAGGAGTCCATGAAGGCGTCAGTTCCCATCAAAATCCGCAAGGAATTGCTCTAGCCCTTCATCCTCTAACTAATCAACATCGCATCCCCGTAACTGTAAAACCGATACCGTTCCCGGATGGCCTCCCGGTACGCTTCCCGCAGGCGTTCCCGACCGGTAAAGGCCGATACCAGCATCAAGAGCGTAGAGCGGGGCAAGTGAAAATTCGTCATCAAGACATCCACCACGCGGAATTGGTATCCAGGGACAATGAAGAGACCGGTGGTTCCGCTTCGTGAATGCACTTCCCCTTGTTCATTCACCGAAGATTCCAGCGCCCGGACTACGGTGGTGCCCACCGCGATGACTCTCCGCCCCTCGGCCTTGGCGCGCCGGATCAAGGTCACGGTCTCGGCGGGCAGGTCAATCCACTCCTCCCCCATCACATGGTCCTGAATCTTCGCGGTTCGGACCGGGCGAAAGGTGCCGGGCCCGACATGAAGGGTGACCGTGGCCACATGGATATTCCGCCGGGCCAGGGCCTCCAGGAGGTTACTGGTGAAATGGAGGCTGGCTGTAGGCGCCGCGATGGATCCCTCAACCCGTCCGAAGATGGTCTGATACCAGATCCGGTCGGCCTCAACGGGAGCGCGTTTGATATAAGGAGGGAGTGGCATGTGTCCCCGCTCCTTCAACACCTTCAGGACGGGTCGGTCGCTCGCAAATTTGACGGTGGTCTGAGAGGCGTCGCGGGTCAGGACCACGGCGGAGGTGCCCCCTCCGAATTCCAGTTCCTGGCCGGGCTTGGTGTCCCCCTTCATGAGCACAGCCCAGATGCTCCCGCCCAGGTCCTTGACCAACACCATCTCGACCCGACCGCCGGTGGCCCGCTTACGCCCGATCAGTCGCGCCGCCAGCACTTTCGTGTCATTGACCACGAGGAGGTCCCCGGGGCACAGCAGCGCGGGGAGGTCAGACACCCGATGGTGGGACGTGGGCCCGCTGTGCCGGGGCAACAGGAGCAGCCGCGCCTGCTCGCGCGGCTCCACGGGACGTTCGGCGATCAGAGACGGGTCAAAGGGAAAGTCAAACTCTGAGAGCTGCATCGAGGGTGCTGAGCATCAGCGGGCTGCCGAGAAGACCAGACGCGTGCGGTACAGCGGTTGCAGGATGGTTCCCGGGAAGTAATAGTACAGGATCGAATGAAAGGAGTACCCAAGTTCGGCCAATTCCTTGGTGCCCCACTGGCAGAGACCGACCGCATGGCCGGCGCCGCGGCCCGAAAGGAGCACTTCCCGTCCGACGCTGTCAATTTCGAACTGGGTGCTCCGGATGACCTGGTATCCCACTGCGCGCCGGAGTTCCTCTCCGCGCAAGATCAGCTCACCATGGGAATGGAGAACCCGGATTTTGGTTACCCGCCCGGCCCGGCTGTAGGCATAGGGAGTGAAGCTGGCGATGGTCCCGACCGGCCGTCCTTGGGACTGCAAGGCAGCTTCCAGATCTTCCAGGGTGAACGAGGCCTGCCATTCGAAATGGGGGGAATTCCGGTCGAACGGACATTCTACCCCCTTGAGGTACGGCAGGTCCTTTGACCACACGTTGATCGCATCTTCGGTCGGACCTGCCGCCGTGGAGGAAAAGGCGGCAAGGATCGGCACGTCCTGGTAGGTCAATACCAAGTCCCGGGTGGCCTCCACCGCCTCGTGGATCCGCTGATCCACCCCTCGACGGCCTTGATAGACCTGATCTTGCGCGGTCGCGAGTACGTCGTAGTCCCGTCCACCATTCATCATCCGCTGATAGACCACGTAGGTCCGAGCGGCCACGGCTTGCACTTTCAGAGCCTCGAGGTGCCACCCGCTGTTCATTTCAGCCGGCACCACTCCTTTGACGTAGTCCTCCAGGTCGACCGCGTTGATCCCGGCCAGGCCAAGCCCCCGCTGCTTGACGTGCAGAAGGCCCCCAACCACCAGGGGAGGAGACGGGGGCACAGCAGGGGACGCTACGCTGGATTCTAGGGCGGCACGTGCCTCCGGGGCGGCGCCGTTCTGCCCGGGGCGAAACGACACCGACAGGTCTTGTCTGCGTCCACGGAAGGACAGGACCTCAGACCCCAGGGAGTTTCCATTGAGGCGGATCCCGTTGCCACCGGGTTCCACCGTTACCGGAGTCGCCAGCCACCGCTCCCGCCCGTTCTGGAGCTCCACCACGAGCCCCCCGTCCGCCGACAGAATGATCGCTCCCGCATTCTCGAACAACCGGATACGCACGGGGTCGGCCCCCTGCACGGGGGCCGCCGCCAGGACTGACCCGACAACCGCGAGGGCAACCAAGACGTTGGACATAGCGATTACCGTCTGGATACAAACGACACGAGATACCACAGGAGACTCACCACGACGCTGATCAGAATCCCGGTCGTCAGGGGGAAATAAAAGGTGAAGTTGTCCCGTTTGATGTACATATCGCCGGGCAGCCGACCCAGCCACCCGAACCCGACCCCTTCCCCTGGCCCCAAGATTTTGCCGGCCACCGTAAGCAGGAGACCGGCCAGGGCGAGGGCACCCCCAAGAACCATCAGGAGTTTCCCAAATCCGCTCAGGTCAGGCATGGCCCACCTCGCTCCTGGTCACTGGATCAGGAGTTCGGCGATTTGCACCGCGTTGAGCGCGGCTCCTTTGCGGAGGTTGTCTGCGACCACCCACAAATTCAGGCCGTTGGGTATCGACTCGTCCTCACGGATGCGCCCCACGTACACCTCGTCCTTCCCCGCCACATCCAGCGGCATGGGGTAGATCCGGTGGGACGGATCGTCGTAGACCAGCACGCCGGGCGCAACGGACAGAATCGCACGGGCTTCATTCGCGCTCAGCTTGCGCTCCGTCTCAATATTCACGGATTCCGAGTGGCCGACGTAGACGGGTACCCGAACCGTCGTCGCGGTGATCCGGATGGAGTCGTCCCCCATGATCTTCCTGGTCTCATGGGCGAGCTTCATTTCTTCCATGGTGTAGCCCGTTTCCAGAAAATCATCGATGTGGGGCAGACAATTGAACGCGATCTGGTACGGATAGACCTTCGGCCGCGCCTCCTTGAAGCTGAGCAGATCTTGGCACTCGGTCACCAACTCCTCCATGGCTTCTTTCCCGGTACCGGACACCGACTGAAAGGTGGTGACCACAATCCGCTTGATCCTCGCTTCATCGTGAAGGGGTTTGAGGGCCACGACCATCTGAATGGTGGAGCAATTCGGGTTGGCGATGATCCCCCGATGTCCGTGGACCTCCTTGGCATTCACCTCCGGCACCACGAGAGGGACGCCTTTCTCCATCCGCCAGGCCGCGCTGTTATCAATTACGGTGGCGCCGGCCCTGGTCGCGATCGGAGCAAACTCTCTGCTAAGGTCGCTCCCGGCCGAAAACAGCGCCAGATCAATCCCGCGGAAGGAGTCCGGCGTCAGCACCTGGACCGGGACCTCCGTTCCTTGGAAGGACACCGTCCCCCCGACCGAGCGTATGGAGGCCAGGGGCACCAATGTCTCGAGCGGGAATTTCCGCTCTTCCAGGACCTCGATCATCTCGGCTCCCACCGCGCCGGTCGCTCCGACCACCGCCACGGTATACGCCGACTTTTTCTTGAGCATTGGGGACGACCTTTCCCTCAAATCCAGCAGGACCGGTGAACGCACTCGTGCGGTCGGGATCAGGCGGCAAGCAGCCGGATACGATGATTGAAGGTATCGGCGATATACAGGTTGCCCTGCTGGTCCACTGCGACCCCGAACGGATAATTCAGACTGGCCTCCTCGCCAGCCCCCCCATCGCCTCCGAACTGGGCGACGCCAGTGCCCACGAGGTTTGTGATGATTTTTTTTCGTCGGTCCCATTTCCGGATGAGGTGGCTGTCGGAATCGGTGATCAGCAGATGCCCCTCCGAATTCACGGCGATCCCGTAGGGACGGGATAAGCTGGTGGAAAACTCGTTGGCCAGTCCCTGGTACCGGTATTCGCCGCCGTCCCCCGCCACGGTCGTGATGAGCCCGGTTTCCACATCTACACGGCGAATGCGGCCGTTGAAGGTATCGGCAATGTAGAGGTGGCCTTCCGGGTCGATCGCTAACCCACTCGGACCGGCCAGACAGGCTTCGATCGCCGGCTGGCCGTCCCCGGAGTAGGCGGCCTCGCCGGTGCCGGCCACGGTCGTGATCAGACCCGTCTTCAACTCGATTTTCCGGATCCGGTTGTTGCTTTGATCCGCAATATACAGGAAGCCCTTCGAATCCAGCGCCAACGCGGCTGGTTCGTTGAGACTGGCGGAGGTCGCCGGCCCTCCGTCCCCGGAGAAACGATGGTGCCCGGTCCCGGCAATCGTAGTGATCAGCCCGGTGTCTACGTCCACCTTCCGGATCCGATGGTTCATCGTGTCGGCAATATAGAGGTGGCCGTCCGCGTCCACGGCTATCGCGGAGGGAAAATTCAGCGTGGCTTCGGTGGCCGGTCCTCCGTCGGTCTGGATTCGGTTGCCCTGGGTTGAGGCCCCGACCACATACCGCACCATGCCGCTCAGGTCCGCCTCTTGCCGATAGCTCTTCGGCGTAGTACCTCCGGAACGGTCCAAAGGCTCGTCCGCCAAGGGATCGAGGGGCGCTGGGTCGGCTGGGTCGGACTGATCCGTAGCGCAACCACCTGGCTGGCTGTTGGAACCCATTGGGGGACGACCTGCGACGGTGGTGATCAGGCCGGTCGTTATATCCACCTTTCGGATCACCTGATTTTCGGCATCCGCAATAAACAGATGGCCGCGCCCGTCGAGCGCCAGGCTCTTGGGTTCATTCAAACTGGCAGCAACGGCACGTCCGCCGTCCCCCGAAAAGGCTGGCTCTCCCGTGCCGGCGATCGTCCCAATGGTTCCGGCCTTCAGCGTCATACTCATGTCC
>JBFFYZ010000007.1:0-16963 GCA_041568895.1 Nitrospiraceae bacterium | reverse complement strand
GTTCATACAAGTGGACCAGGACTTCGGTGTCGCAGTGGGTCGTGAAGCGATGGCCCTTGCTGATGAGCTCCGCCCGGAGCTCGCGGTAGTTGTAAATTTCCCCGTTGAGGGCGACCCAGATCGTCCCTGTCCCTCGGCCACGCTCGGGACAGGTTTCATTTCCCATGGGTTGGTGGCCACCCTCCGGATCGATGACCTGCAGCCGACGGACTCCCAGCATGACCCCCGGCTCGAGATGGCGTCCCTCCTCATCGGGACCTCGCGGGACCAGCCGGCGCAACATGCGCTCCAGAATCTTTTCGTCCCCGTCCCCGACCATACCGCAAATTCCGCACATGGGCTGCCTACTTTTGTCTCATCGTTACAGGCCTAGCGGGTCCCACTGATTTCTTGTTGCGCCTATTTGGTCTTTGGGGGCCGCTCGAGTTTCCCAGGGGGTATATCCACCCCCTCCCTGTAGTTGGTCGATTGGGCCACCCCCACGGCCTTCAGGAGATACTTAATACCCAGGGCGGCTCCAGCAGCAATGCCACAGACCAACAAGGCCAGCACCCAAAACCGGACTCGTGGCCACCACCTTTTGTGGTAGTGCAAAAACGATCCTTGAGGCACCTTCGTGACTCCCTACACATCCGGTCCCGGCAGGGGCAGCATCCGGACAGCTTTATCGCTCTCCCTGCTGCCTTGAGGGGACCGGTTCGCTCCTAAGCTGGGACCGACTCGATCAGTCGCCAGAACGTAGACCACGTAGCTGTCAGAGCCCGATGATTCATGCTAAGGCTTGGTCGGCCGCGTTTTCTTAGACTTCTCCGTAGAAATACTCTTTTCTTTATAAGTCTCAGGCGCCTGGCTCATCCCGACCGCGTCGAGCAGGTATCTCACTCCCAGTGTGGCAACCGCGGCGCCTACACAAAAGAGCAGGACCATCATCCAGAAATGAAGCTCCCGATCCCACGACCGTCTTTGCTTCCTCCGTGGTTTTCGTATTAAGCCGATAAACTTGCTATGGGGGTCTTTGCCACGTTTCATCAAGATATCTTCCCGACCCAAGTGCCCCTTGATTTATGGGCCGGTTGGCCTTCTGGTTATGATCCCTGGGTATGGGGCGCGTTTGGGTTTTTCCGGGCTACGAGTTCAAAAGAAGAGCTCCAAACGGCCCGAGTTCCCGTGATCCAATAGGCCAGCTGAGTTGCCACCCACACCAGGCGGCCCCCGACATACCAGAGCCCTCTCCTCACCGGACGATCCCCCAAGGTGAGTGGAGCCGTGCTGAGACGGGCATTTCGCACCGACAGGACCTGAAAATCGGTCAGCTGGAGCAGCCTTTTCAAGGCCTGCGGCGTATAGACAAACAGATGAAAGGCCTGTTGGAATCGTAGCCCCAGCCAGGACACCGGCCGCCGAACGGCCAGATGAAATCGGCCGTTGGACACCCGGATAATCACAAGACCTCCAGGGGCCAACGCCCGATGTACCCGGGTCAAGAGTCCGGTCGGATCCGGGACCGTTTCCAACACGTTGATCAGAGCGATGACGTCATAGGGTGTGGTGGTGGTCCCGCCTGATCGCTCCTCCAGCCAACCGGGTTCCAGCATGGTGAGCCCTCGGGCGGCGGCCCGTTTGGCTGCCTCTTTGGACAATTCGACGCCGGCTCCGGTCCATCCCATTGCTTGAAGGCGAACGAGCAGTTCCCCGTCACCGCAACCGATGTCCAGCAGGCGGCCTGGCGGCTTTCGGAACTCAGATAGATGCTCGACCACGCTGTCAAAGACCGGGCTCCGATCGGGACTGCCCTCGGCTTGTCCATATTTTTGATCGTATTTCTGGCGATAATAGTCCTCCACCTCGGAGGTGACGGGCCTGGGGCTGAGGTAGACCAGCCCGCAGGCTGGACAGCGCCAATAGGTCCGGGTTGGCGTGCGGAAAGCCTGGACCGCCGGTCTGGGGCTCCCGCAGGGACAGGAGAGGGTGACCCCTTGGCCCTGGCCGCGAGCAGCCTCCGATGACTCCTTGGCCATAACCATCCTGACTCTGGCCCCTCCCCTAGGCCGCCGCCCGATCGCGCAGCGCGGCTTCATACACGGCCTGCGTCTTGGCCACCATGTGGCCGAGGGTAAACCGGGACCGAACCCAATCGGCGCCTTGCTGGCTGATTTCCCGGGTCCGGGCCGGATCCTTTAGCGCCTGGCGGATGGCCGCAGCCAACGCGGACGGCTGCCCGGGGGGCACCAGCCAGCCGGTTCGCCCATGGTCGATGAGCTCATCCACGCCGGCAATCCGAGATGCGATCACCGGGCGAGCCATCGCCAAGGCCTCCAGCAGGACAAAGGGAAACCCCTCCGAGAGCGAAGGCAGCACGACCAGATCCGCCGCGGCAAGAACCCTGGGAATATCGTCCCGTACCCCGATGAACAGGGCACAATCGCCCAGATCCAGCCGTCGGGCCATCCCCACCAGCTCATCCCGCAGCGGCCCCTCCCCCACCATCAAACAACGCAGACCCGGCCACTCCGACCGGAGGGTGGGCAGGGCCTCCAACAGATACCGGTGCCCCTTCTGCTCGGTAAACCGGCCGATGTGGACCAGCAACGGACTCTCCGCCATGCTGAATTCGGCCCGCACCTCCGCTCCGTTGCCGGCCTGGGCAAAGCCGGCCGGATCGATCCCGTTGTGCACCGTCACGGTCCGGGCCTCCGGCACGCCCACATCCCGGATCACATGACGACGAAGCGCCTCCGACACGCAGATCACGCGGTCGGCCAGGCGGATCGTCCGGCGAAGTACGCCCACGTACATCCGGCGCCGGAGCGGCCCGATTTCATACTCCATGAGGGAATTATGGACGGTGGACACAATGACGGGGACGCCCGCGAGCCTCCCGGCAACCTGACCATAGGCATTGGACCGAGCCCCATGGGTTTGAAGGATCGTGACCCGTTCCCGCTTGAGAACCAAGGCCAGGCGAATCAGCGCCAGGGGGTTGACCAAGGGAGCCAGGTGCACGACCAGAGTGCGCACTCCCTGTTTGCTCATCCGGTCCACGAAGGGACCCGGCTCCGGACAGATCACGAGGGATTGAAACCGCGAGGCATCCACCCGACCGAGTAACAGCTCCAGATAACGTTCCCCTCCCCCATACGATGCTGATCCGGCTAACTGGGCCAGCACCAAAGGACTCACCCGGGTTTCCTTCCCACGATCAGCAGGCTGCCGCGAAAATGGGGAACGGCATAAAAGGGAATTTTGGCCAGATCGGTCAACCTCCGACGGACCGGCTGCACGCAATCATGGGTATCTTCCCCGAGAAAATACCGGCGCTCGGCGACTTCAAAGCCCGTCTGTTTCAGGACATGGGCCAACTCATACATGGCGTACTCCCGCGCATGGGGCTGCCATTCGTCATCCGGATTGTGATAGCCGGGAGGAGCCAGGCGGTCATTGGGCGACCGCCCGATCAGTAGCTTGAAGACGTTCCCGATCCTCGTGACATTGGGCGTGGTGATCACCAGGTGGCCGCCCGGCGCCAAGATTCGAAAGGCTTCCGCCAGGAGATGAAAGGGCGAGGCGAGGTGCTCGATGATTTCCAAGGCAAAGGCCAGGTGGGCGGATCCTTCTGGCATCGGGACCGTGAGGGGGTAGGCTTTGCTCCGAAATTGGCCGTTTAAGGGGTCCAAATTGACGGTCACGATGTCGGCCCCGCAATCCTCTTTCATCAGTTGGACGAAGTCAGGCTGGGTCATTAACCCGGCGCCCACCAGCTTGAGGTCGCAACCCGGTCGAATGGCCCGTAGGAGACGCAACAGGCTCCCCGGATAGGGCCCGAAGTCGAGCACGGTTCGGCCGCCAGGCGGGAGGAAGCTCAGCCCGCTGCGAAGCGCGGTGAAAAACCGGTCCCGGTTTTTGAGCAGATGGTGCATGGGGCGGTGAAACCGCCGGTCCTCCTCGCCAAAGCTCTCGAAGCGGGTCGGCCGATACTCTTGCACAACCTGGCGAAATCGCCGTTTGGTCAGACCCTTCCCCATAGCCTCCGGCTCGCCTTTCACGACCCTATGGTGACCTGTTCCCCGGTTACAACTTCCTGTTTTGTCAGTCCTTTTGGCCCGATTCCAACGGGATGATGCTCCGGTCAAGAATACGGCAAATTGGATATTTTTCCTAAAGATTTCTATGAATTGAACAAAACCGCTCGGGCTGGGCGAGAGGGATTCAAAAGGACCGATCTGCCAAGATCTTAAGAAGATTTTTTGGCCGATCCGAACCTTAAAAAAACCAAGGACCAGGACGCAAGAAGGAACAGGCAGGGGAGCACCGGGAGAACGTACCGACCACCCTCGGAGGTAAACGGTGCATACCCCAGGGTCAGCCCGACGGGTAACAGCCAACAGGGCAGCACCCTGTGCCACTGCTCTCGATGGACCCAGCAGGTCCACAAAGCCAGGACCAGGAGAGCCGGAAGGAGGACGAATCGCTTCAGAACACTGTAGCCGGCCACCAGCATTCCGCGCTCCGCGACGTCGGTCTGCAGGCCGAGCCAGAGGGTGGGCTCCGCATTGAAAAGGTAATAGGCGTTGCCGATCCACAAATCAAACACCCGGCCCGCCACCAGGACCAGGTACCGGAAAGGATGGTCCTGTATCCGCTCCAACCCTTGGGAAAACAGGATACGGTCGAGTTCCACCTCGTACATTGCGTGCGGATAGGCCAAGGGTGTAATGCCTGCGGCCTCCCAAATCTGGGCTTCGACCGGAAGGGGCATGGGCCAGCTGCCCCGGGAAATGGGGTCACTTCCCATCCACAGGCCTACCCCCACCCCGGTAGAGACAGGAATGACCGTACCAAAGGCGTCATAATTTCGAATGGCCCAGGGGAGCGTCACCAGGACCAGACAGCCCAGGTACAGAGCCAATTTAGGAACCCACCGCTTCGCCTGCCCCCAATCCGAGACCAGGGGGAGGCTGGCGAGCAGCAGAGCGGCCGGGACCATCACCGGCTTACACAGAAGCGTGAGCCCACCGAGAAGGCCGGAGAGGGCATAGGTCCGGCGGTGCCCCCCCTGAACGCAAAGGATGGCGGCCCACATCCAGGCGGTCACCAAGAAGGTCAAAAAAATCTCGCTGCGAATCCGAAGGTCGTAGGTCCAATAGGCGGGATAGAGATAAAACAGGCAGGCCGCCAGCGTCGCAACTCCGGGCCCAAAGAGACGCTGGCCTCCCCAGAATAAGAACAGGCCGGTCAAGGCATCCAGGCCCACGTGCAGGTGCGGCACCCACTCCGGCCGATGGCCCACCAGAGTGTACCAGGCACTGAGCAGGGCCGGGTACAACGGCCCCTTGTGCGCGGAGGGTGTCGTCCCGTCAAGGGTGAACCCGAGTCCCTGGGCCAGATGCCAGCCCAGACGGTCATACAGATGGTCCACCGCATACATGGGAGCCGGGGCATGATGAATCAACCAGACCCGAATGGCCGTCCCCAACAGGAAGCAAGCGAGGAGGATGAATTCCATCCGGCGACCTGTGCCAGGAAGGTGCCCCGCCAGATCGTTCCTTTTGGTCACTTGGCACACAAGGCTATCAAATTCGTGTCGTCATGAAATCCCTCCACGTACTCAATGTCCTCAGGCCCAATGCGGTCCAACGGCACCCCACCCTGCAATCGGCTGGTGAGACCGCCGAGCCAATGCCGGACTTTTCTGGGTATGAGCCGCCGGAGCCCCAGGGGATCCCAACGACGGACCCGGTCCATATGCCCCTCCACCGCTTTGAGGCGGGCCCCCTGCCGCCGCCCAAACCACCGAATCGAACGAAAATACGGGGCCAGCAAGGCCTGGAGATCTTCAGGGATATACTCGCGTATATGAAACGGATCCTCCGGCTTCTTGCCCCGCTCTTTGCCATGGGGAGTAAACAGCAAAAGCGTCCCGCCCGGCCGCAGAACCCGGACCAATTCCTTGACAAAACTCCGGTCATCCACGACGTGCTCGATGGTGTCGTGGGAAATGATCGCATCAAAGGTTTCGTCGCGAAACCCGAGGGCGGCCCCGTCCATGGCCAGGAATTTCACCCGGGGATTCGGATACTCGGACCGGCATTTGGCCACGATCGGAGGAATCACATCGACCCCGACGACCTGCTGCGCAAAGCCGGCTACATAGTCCGATCCATAGCCGGCCCCGCAGGCGATATCCAGCACTCTCATGCCGCGAAGTGAGGCCATTTGCCTGACTGACCATACGTAGCCGGAAAAATTCACGGCATGCTGTGTATCCGTCGGATAGGGTTCCCGTCGTTCCATGGGGCCGGTCCTTTATGCCGTGGCGGGCCGTGGGAACAGCGTGTCTCGTTTGATGCCTTGGACCCAGAGTCCATTCCCCCGCCTGGGAGGGAAGTGCATTTCAATCCATACGGACAGAAGGACGAAAGGGAGCAGCAGCAAGCCGATCCCCAACAGCCGGCGCTGCTCCCCGATCCAGTACAATTCCTTTAACAGGGAGGTCACCCGGTTGAACGTCCATCGGGCGTCGACCACCTGGACGGATCTGCTCTCCAGGGCCTTGCGCACCTCGCCGAGATCGAACCCCTCCCTCACATGGTCATCTCCGGTCCGGGCTTGTCGATAGACATCGGCAGGCCGGCGTGTTGAGGCCTGGAACATCACGACTTCATCATGACTGGGAATATGCATAAGAATCTGCCCGCCCGGGCGTAGGGCCGCCACCAGCTTGTCCATGACTCGCTCGAAGTCGGGAACATGTTCGAGGACGTCGATGGAATAAATGAGGTCGTACGCCGCCGTTTTCTCCAGGGTCATGAGATCGGCTTCGACAAAAGACAGGTTGGTCAGGTTTCGCCTCCGTGAGGATGCCAGCAAGGCGTCCCTCTCAAGATGCAAATCCCACGCCTCCACGTGGCAAAAAGGATATCGGGACGCCACGAGGGCTGCCAAGGGGGCATCCGGCCCACACCCTGCATCCAGCACCATTTTCATCTCGGGCTTCAGGCAGGCCTTCAGGGCCTTTTTCAAGTAGAGGCCCTTGACCACGATGCCTGAGTGAAGGCCTCCGAAATATTTTTCCTCGAGGGGTCTCAGGACTTTTTGATAGAGACCGTAGAGCCAGCCCGATTTTATGTTTTTAGTCCAACCCACAGGTCGCCTTTCTTGGCCTGTCCAACATCCTACCAATCGGATTTAATCATCGGTCTCCGCGGTCCATTAATGACTCCGATTCCCGACGCAGGCCTCATACACCGCCATGGTCCGATCCGCTGCCAAGTTCCAACTAAATTCCGACGCGCGTTTGGTCCCTCGGGCAATGAGGTCGGCGCGAAACGCGTGATCGTCCAGCACGCGAAGCATCCCGTTTGCCAGCGCGCCATCGGTGAACGGCGGGGCAATGAGGACCGCCGCATCGCCCACGACTTCGGGCAAGGAGGAACTGGCATAGGTGACCACGGGAACCCCGAGCGCCATGGCCTCCAAGGGCGGGAGTCCGAACCCTTCCCACCAGGAGGGATAGACAAAGGCTTCGGCCCCGCAATACAGCAGGGGAAGCTCCGCATCGGGGATATGGCCGGGGAGCACCACGCTGCGTTCGAGATCCTGGGCGCGGATCTCCTCTACCAGGTTCGACCGGTCGGGATTCAAAAACCCGGCAATCACCAGTCTGAGGATTTTCAGATTGGTGCGAACCTTCCCATAGGCTTTCAGCAAACCCGTCCAATCCTTTCTGCGATCAATACTGCCCACATACAGCAGGTATGGATCGGTGAGCCCTTTCGCGATCCGAAAGGCCTGAACGTCTTCGGCCGTGGGTCGAACCGAAAAGTGGGGGTCAACCGCCAAGGGAATGACGACGATGTGCTTGTCCGGGATCCCCGCCATGGTGATGAGATCCTGCTTGGTCGCCTGAGACGGAACGATCACCGCGGCCGCGCAGCGGGCCGTCCGGGGAATCCATTCTCCCCAAAACCACCTGGCCCTCCGATTGGGGAGCCACTCCGGATAGCGGGTATAGAGGAGATCCATCACGGTCATGACGACCGGCGCAGGCGCCAACACCGGGCCAGAAAAGGCGGGCGTGTGGATCAGATCAACCCGATCGCGATAGGCCCGCCAAGGGATCCGAAGTTGATCCCACCACAGCTGATGCGGAATGCGCCATCCCGGCCCAGGCCGGCACACCCACTCGCAAAAGTCGTGCTGGGGATTCGAGTTCCTCAGGCTCTTAAGCAAATTCACGAGGTAGGTGGAAAATCCGTGCCTCGCCCAATTTCCCAACGCCTGACAGTTTACTCCGATGCGCATGCCGTTACCCTTGATCGCCCCCATCGACTGGGGTCACGTGCTAATCTGTGCGGGAATGGGAGCCGAGTGGTGCAAGGCGACTACATTTCGGCACTTCAACAAGCGCGCCTCGTCTGCGAGGGAGGTGGACCCGTTCTCGTTGACCGAAAACAGGGAAAATCCGCATGGGCGCAAAGGTTCCAAGACTTGCCGGATCTCTGTCCCCACTTCAAGCAACATGGCTCCAATACGTCCCTCCTGCAGGAGACGTTGGGCTCCCCGTAAGACCTCCCCTTCTGCACCCTCGGCATCAAGCTTGAGAAAATCCACTCGGCGAATGCCCTTGGCCTCGCAATAGTCATCCAACGTGACGGCCTGGACCAGGTGTTCGGTGTCGCGCTCGAGCGGCCGTCCCTGCCTGACCGTCTGCCGATGGACCAGGGAGCTCAGACTTTCATACGGCGGGGCATAGGCGTACAGCTTTAATTGCCCGGAATCTCCATGCACCGCCTGCTGTTGGGGGATGACATTCCCCAGGCCGTTCCGAGCGATATTGGCGACCAGCCGGTCATAACTCCGGGGGGACGGTTCAAAGGCATGCACCTGCCCCTGCTCCGTCACGAGTGTTCCCATCAGGCAGGTAAAAATTCCGATATAGGCACCCACATCGAAGACCGTCATGCCGGGGCGGAGAAAGACGCGACAGAACTCCTGCTCCGCCTCTTCGAACCAGCCCCCATGCGTAAAATACAGGGTCAGGTCATCGGTCGGCTCCAACCCGTATAGCAGGCCGTACCGATCCCTGAACTCGATGGGCGTTTTCCGCACTTTTTTCACCCACCACGCCCGAAGATGGGCGCTCCATGCGCGCATACCTTGTTCCTTTTAACGGGGACGCTGTGTCGGCACGGCACCGGGCCGTAAGGGCCGGTTCCAGCACAGGCTGAGCCCCTGCCACAGCCCCGTGCCGAAGGCCCGGTGCCGTCGTCCCACGAATCGAATTCCCATTCGTACATAGGGACCGTTGAATACGTGGCTGCGCCACAGTTTCCAGAGGACTATCGGCCAGGTGCTTCTGGGCATGTGTGTGAGCGTGACATACACCATGTTCCGAAAATAGGATTGATACCACTGGTGGGAGTCTTCGCTCGTGCCATAGAGATGGCGATTGTTATGACCCCCGGGACTGTTGTACACGTGAAACACCCACGCCGCAGGCTCGAAGATGATTCTAAAGCCAATGTGCCTGATTCGGAGACAAAAATCGTTTTCGTAGCGAACAGCGTTCCCGGCAAACCGTTCGTCAAAGCCCCCGACCCTTTCAAACAGATCCTTCCGGCAGGACATGTTGGCGCCCGGGGCGGTGACCACCTCGGCCCGTACCTCATGGTCCCATTCGGTGTAATACCATCCCCACACGGGATCGGCCGATTGGGGGTGGTAACCCCGTCCTATCTTCCCCTCGGGGTCCCGGACACGCCCGGCGACGCAGCCCACCGTCGGGTCCTGATAGCAGGCTTCATGATGACGAAGAAAGCCGGTGTCTGAAATCCGATCGTCATCGTCCAGGAACACGAGAATGTTTCCGGAGGCCACCTGGGCGCCCTTGTTGCACGCTGCGGTCACGCTGGGTTGTTCCTGCCGGACATGCCGAATGCGATCCTGGATGCGGTTCAAAAACGCGACGGTCTCCGGTTGATGCCGGGGAGTCTGGTCCACCACGATGGTTTCAAAGCTCGGATGGTCCTGCCTCAGGACATCTTCGAGGCATTGGCACAACAGTTCCTCCCTGCCGAGGGTCGGAATCACAACGGAAATATGTGGCTTTTCCTGGACCATAGCGTTAGGAAGCCGCCCCCTTTCGGGGCATGGTGGCGCAAAAATACAGGGTATGCCGCGCCGAGGGCAGCAGTGCCGCGCCTGCGACCACCGGAAGGAGCAAGGGAACCAACAGCAGTTTTTTCAAGGTGGTGGTGGTCCGGTACCCAAGAGAAGCCCGTTGTGACCGGATCCGGGTGAACTCCTCCGGAGGAAGGTCATGCACCGTCTGGTGGACCCTCTCCGGCATCCGGACCAGGCGGCTGGCGACTCCAAAGCTGAACCGGGCCATCAGCTGGTTCACCAGGACTGGGACATCCAACAGCGGGGTGACGGCGACCGCGACCAACCCGGCCTTCTGCAAGGCCGTCGCAAGGGAAGTTGCATGGAACCAAAACAGGTGCTGCGGGGGGAAGTCCCACTCCTCACGAGCCCCGATGACCCAACGCGTACGGTTGGGTACGCTGCCGACCAGGACTCCCCCCGGTTTCAGAAAGCCGCAGGCTTGCCGAAGAAAGGCGACGGGGTCGGATTGGTGCTCCACAATTTCAAAGAGCGAAATGGCGTCGAACCGCTCGCCTCCAATTTTCTCCGAAAATTCCTCCAGGGGCATACAATACAGGTGGTCCAAATGACGCACTCGACGGCCAAATTCGATGGCGCCCGTATCCCAATCGAGGCCCCACACGTCGATTCCGGCACGGCTCCGGACCTGCTCGAGGAACAGACCATGCCCGCAGCCGATGTCCAACAGCCGACCGGTGTGCAGCGGAGGGGAGGCCAGAAACCGACGATGACCGGGACGCAACAGGGAATCGTCCCAATCGGCGGTCGTACTCCCCCACATCGCGTACCATTCGGCGCTGGCCCGTTCCAGCGGCCACCAAAATTGGACGCCACAATCCAGGCATTCCACCCGGCGTGACTCCTGATGGACTTGCAGGGACCTGTCGGCGACGCGCCCCTGACAGATGGGGCAGATCGCCGGAAGGAGGGAGTGTGGGACGGTCATCGATTCTTCCACAGTTCGGCCAACCTCGGATACTCAATCCGCCACAGGTACAGGCTGTACAGAACGATGCCGATTAAAATCCCGATCATGGGCACCACCGCGTGTTCCGGAATCGCGGGCAAATTAATGACCAGGCTCAACATCCCGGCCAAGACGGCAATTACCACCACCACGCGGGTTAAGGTACCGAACACCGTCCAGGCCTCGGTTCCGATCAACCCCACCGTGTACCTGATGTGGAGGACCAATCCGAGGATACTGCTCAAGGCGAGTGAACAGGCCGCTCCGGGAAGCCCAAACCGGTAGGTGAGGGGAAGGATCAAACTGCCATAGAGCAGAAACTGAAAGGCCCAAATTCTGGTTTGAAGCTCGGGCCGGTCCAGGCCGTAATGCAAGGAGGCCATCATACCGGAGAGTCCGGCGCAGACAGCATAGACACAGAGGATTTGCAGCGGTTCAACCGCTCCGAGCCATTGCGGACCAAACACGATTCGCACCAGATCAGGCGCCGCCAAAGCGACCCCGACTGCCACCGGGATCAGAACCAGGCCGACCAATCCCGTTTGAAAGGCAAAGGCCCGCACCGTACCCCGGGGATCCGTTTTCAGAATGGCGTAGGTCGGGAAACTCACATGTTTCATGACGTAGGCCGCCCGGGCTCCGATCAAGGCGGGAATGGTGAGCGCAATTTGGTAAAACCCCAAGGCGTCCATCCCCAGGACTCGTCCGATGACGATTTCGCCTCCGCTCATCACGCCCAAAATCAGTATGGAAGTCAGATTCAGGTGCTTGCCGTAACGAAAAAAATAGCCGAGGGTGGTTCGGTGGAGGGAAAATCGGGGGTGGAAGGGGGCCAGTCGGTAGGACAGCACGCTGGAAACGATCTGTCCCAGGATCTGCCCCAGGAGAAGGGCCCAGACGCTTCGCAACCAGACGGCGAGAGCGATGGTGGCTCCGGCATCGATGACCCGCCGGGTCAAATCCAGCTGGACGCGCCGCTTGAGGTCAAGGTTTCGCAACAGGAGCGCCAAGGCCGGACTCTGCACGCCCTGAATGATTAATACGACCGCATGGACCCTGAGCAGGTATTTCAGCTCCGGCGTTCGAAAGAAGGCGGCCACGAAGTCCGCCAAGAGCCAGACGGCGCAGGCGAGCACGGTGCCACGAGCAAGCGAGAGGGTCCAGGCGACCGCCAAATCCCGTTCCCCCACCTCATCGCGGGTGACCAGAGCCGGCTCGAGTCCTACCTCGCTCAGCGTCAACAGGGTAAGCAACACCACCGCCGAGGCCGCCACCAGGCCAAAGTCGGCTGGGGTGAGCAACCTCGCCAAGATAGCCAATTGTACGGCCGCAATGACCTTGTCCAGGACAAACCCGGCGGTCACCCATCCGCCCGCCTTCATGACACGGTCTCGCAACCGTGGCGGGGGCTCCCTGTCGTTCTGTAGGCTCGGCTCCGTGGTCATCGTGAAGGGGAACCTCTCGGCATCGGCCTCTCGTCTCGCAACCGGCCTACGTGGTCCCCGCCTGTCGCAACAGGGATTCCATCTGGGCGGCTCGCGCGCTCCACGTATGCTCCTTGACGACGGCGGCCCGTCCCTTGTGCCCCATACTGGCTCGCACTTCCGGATCCGTGAGTAACCGTACCAGCGCGGTGGCGATCTCGTGGGGGTTATCAAGGCCCGCCGACAAGCCGGCGCCAAAAGCCTCCACCGTCTGGCCATACCCCGGCCCGGTCGAGGCCACCACCGGACGCCCACAGGCCAGGTACTCCCAGAGCTTCATCGAATCGCCGGGATAAGATCGAAGGGGCCGGTGCAGGACGACGCAGACATCACAGGCGCCGATCCACGTGGGGACGGCCTCGAATCCGGCCCGGCCAGGAAAGCGGACCGCGTGGGCTAGGTTCTGGCTCCGCACCCTGGCCTCCAGGGCTTCCCGGTCCGGCCCATCACCGATAAGCAAAAATCGGGCCGTTGGCACCGTTTGCAGGACTTCGGGGATCGCATCAATCAGGAGATCCATCCCATGCCAGGGGAAAAACCCCCCGACAAATCCAACGTAGGGACCGGTGTCTTCCAGACCCAGGGCCTGTCGTGCTTGGTAGCTGTCGATGGGGCGGAACCGCTCGGGATCCACCCCGTTCAACACCACAGCGCACCGTTTGGGTGAAATGCCCCAGTGGGCCTGCATCCAGCGCAGAATTTCATCGCTGATGCTGACCACCACGGCGGCGCGCCGGGCCGCGGCCCTCAAGACCAAGGACAGTAACGCACGAAGCGGCGGCCAGGCCCACACTCCCCGGACCTCCTCCGCAGGCAGCCCGTTCACGAACAACAGGTAGGGGCAGCGGGCGATTGTGGCGCAGAGCAGCGGGGACACCTGGCCAGGGGCATCAAACCAGAGCATGGCGTCGGGCCGCCACCGGAACAACTGCCATCCCAGAATCGGGGCGGACATGAGAAGGAAAGAAAGAGGACGGATGCCGGATGCGTACCAGACGGGCACTTCCAGATACCGCATGCCCGGCGTCGCTATCTCGGCCGGCACCGAGGAACGTGAACGAGGTGAAAGGAGTAGCAGGTCATGTCCCCGCGCCGCCAGCGCCCGGGCGAACTCCAGGACCTGTCGCGATCCCCCGGCCGCGATTCCGAGGTCTTCATCACAATAGAGAAGTATTCGCATGGGGAGACGCCACCGGTCCCGCTTGGATGCGTGCCTTCAACGTGGTGACCATGGCCCCCCAACTGTACCGATGCTCGACGAACTGCCGGCCTCGCCGACCCAGATCGGTGGCGGTGCCGGGGTGGTTCAACAGGTGGAGGAGCGCGGCGGCGAGAGCCTGGGGATCGTCGGGGGGTACGAGCAGAACCCCCTGGTTCTCCGTAAACACCCTCGTCACGGAGGGAATGGCGCTGGCGACGGTCGCCCGCCCGCAGGCCAAATAATCGAACACCTTGACCGGGGACGTTTCCCCGCGGTCCCCGCGAAACGGCGCCACGCACAGGTCCATGGCGCCGATCCAGGTCGGGACCTGGGCATAGGGAACCCGGCCGGTCCAGATGACGGTGTGATCAAGCTCCAGGCGCCGGGCCTGGCCCCGCAGAGCCTCCGCCGCCTCCCCGTCGCCGACCAACAGCAGGTGGACCGAGCCTCGTTGCTTTTTGAGGATGGCCATGGCCTCCAGCAGGCATCCCAGCCCTTGATATTGAAAGAACGTCCCCACGAAACCCACATACTCAGGGTCGGGGTTCAGCCCGACCAGCCTCCGGGAATCCGCACGGTCCTTGGGGTGAAACAGCTCGCTGTCGGTTCCGCTGGGAAGCACCTCGACCCGTGCCGGCTGAGCCCCGTAGCGGGCCATCATGAGATCCTTCAACCCCTCGGTGAGAACCACGAGCCGATCGGCTTTTCTGATGGCCAGACCGGCCAGCCAGTGCCGGAGCCTGCTTTTGAATCCCGCCCCCTCCCGGCTCCAATCGGGCACCGGCTCCCCGCTAATCTCGCAGACGCAGAGGGCTCCCCACCAGCGGGCCAAGAGCAAGGGATGGAGGCTCTCCATCCACCGGTAATAGACCACGTCTGGCTTGTGCCGGAACCCGGCTACCAGCGCGACCACCAAGGAACTGACCGCATAGGAGAGGGGCCGCAGGACCGGCAACCCCAGCAACGGAATCGCCAGGGTTCTGAATCCCTGATGCCCTTGGGACGAACGGTAGTTGGGCGGAAAGACCGAGACGGAATCGCCCAGCCGGGTCAGGTGGCGGGCCAACGACCAGATCCGGACCAAACCGACAGGATCCCTGGGCGCATCCGGCTCATACCAATAGCAGAACACGAACCAGGTCATGCGGGAGCCTGCCGGTCGGCTGGCGCTCCCAGTTTGCCTTGGATCGACGGCAGGATCAGCACGAGCCCGGCGCACAGCCAAAACGGCTCCATGATCCGGATAATGATGAAGGTATTCGCTCCAATGCCGTGGACCAGCATGGCCACCATTCCGAGCAGGAATCCGTGCGCCAGGCCTTTACAAAAGGGATCGGTTTCTTGCGCGTAGGCCTCCCGAGCCTTCCGCCACAGACGGGAGATGAGGAAGACAAATGTCACGATCCCCACCAGGCCCGTTTCTCCGAGAATTTTCACATACTGGGCATCGGCCCAGGCGTAGCCGGTCACGCCGTGCCCGAACAGGGGCTGCTTCGCCCATCCGTCAAACACCAACAACCAGGAACGAATCCGCTCGCTCGTGGACGAATCCAAATGTATCCCGAAAATTTGCACTTCATTCCCGTAAACCCGTCCATAGAAGGTCTCCCCCACCCGTTCCTTGACGTTGGCCGGCGCCAGAATGGGGATCATCATCAAGACGCCCACCACGACCCCCAGGATGGCTGGTTTGCGCCATTGGGTCGCTCCCACGGCCAGCACCAGGACGCCGGCCGCCAGATAGGACGATCGGGACAAGGTGGCCATCAGGGCCAGCATGGACAAGCCGAGCAGCAGCACCAGGCCGATCCGCATCTTGATGGCCTCAACGTGGATCAGCAACCCGACCGAGACCGCGATGATGAACACCAGGTATCCCCCAAGAGTGTTGGGCTCGCCGCTCTCCCCTTCAAAGGGTGCGGTAGCTCGCATCCCGGCCGGGGTCTGCAACAGGGCGTACAGGCTGATTAAAAAGCAGGTGGTCAGCAAGGCTAGGACGAGGCGGACGGTCTGATCCTTGGTCTGAACGTTGTTGACGACCATAAAAAAGATGAAAAAATATTCAAAGTACTTCAGGACGAAGAAAAATCCGGTGAGGGGACGGACTCGCCCGGCAAGAACTCCCAGGAGCGTCGCGACCACGCAGGCGAGCATGTAATACACGATCGGCCGGTTCAAGGCGGTAAACTTAAACAGGGCGAGTTCGCGATACACGATGGTTTTCGCCACCCAGCTCAGCCCGATGACGATCAAGAGGACGTCGTCCATGCGGATCGAAAGCTCGCGCCCGCCCACCCCCCGCCCCTGAGCCTGCCCCACGCCGAATTCGGGCGACAGGAGCATCGAAAAGATAAGGAGGTATAGCGAGCCCTGGGTGGAAGAAAAGCTGACCAGAAGGACAAGAAAACCGACCGCCACCATGAGCCCGACCGTCGGTTTCAATAAAGCGATGCCTAAGGCGAAGACAAGCCCGAGGAGGGTGATTGGAATAATATTGTTCAGCCTATCGGTCATGGGTGCCACGAGGGATGTGACCGGATTGAAGCCTACCGATACTCGTAGCGGTAGTACCCGTACTCCGGGGTGATTTCAGCCCGGACATTGGTGAGAACCACGCCCAGCATCTTGGCGTGGGCGTGGTCCAACAGGAACTTGGCCCGCTTCAGAGCGCTCCGTCCAATGCGCCCCACCTGATACACCAAAATGGTCGCATCGATTTTGGAACTCATCGTGATGGCATCCGCGATCGGCAAAATCGGGGGGGCGTCGAACAAGATCAGGTCATATTCTTCCCGGAATTCACCGATAAGATCGACTATGGAGGAAGAACCAAGAAATTCTCCTGGATTCGGGGGAAGGGCCCCGCTCGTCAGGACGTTCAGGTTATCCAAGGCGGGGTTGTTCATCACATGGTCCACCCCGAGCGGACCCAGCATCAAATCGGTCACCGTTCGAACGGCGGACTGCCAGGGAACCCCGCCCACGAGCACCTCGGTTAATCCTGGCTCGCGCGGGAGGCCGAGACGGCGGTTGATGAGTGGCCGCCGAAGGTCGGCATCCACCAGGAGAATCCGTTTCCCGTCCTGGGCAAACGTCAAGGCGAGATTGATGACGGTGGTCGTTTTTCCCTCTCCCAAGCCGGCACTC